>CAZOXC010000784.1:0-2190 GCA_964583205.1 uncultured Pirellulaceae bacterium
TCATAGACCCGTACCCGCCTCAATTGGTTTTGGGGAATTCGAGGCTCCAGTAAGTTGAAAATCACACTGGCAATATTTTCGACGGTTGGATTGAGGTTCTGAAATTCTTCAACATCCTGATTGAGATGCTTGTGATCAAAGCGTTCAATCACCGATTCGTTGACTCCTCGTACAAATTCAGGGTGGTCGAAATTTTCGGTTTCAGAAATTCCAACCGTTACTTCTACGACGTAATTGTGACCATGACCATTGATATGATTGCATTTGCCAAACAGTTCTACATTCTGCTCGCTGGAGAGTGTTGGGTTATGCAATCGATGAGAGGCCGAGAACTCAAACTGCTCGGTATAGCTGGTGACTTGCGACATGTTTTTGTTCCATCCCAAGGTTACAAAGGGAGTTGTTTTCAGTTTCAGTTTTTCGAAAACCAGACGCTGAGGTAACTGCCGAGCCAGAGTCGATTTGGCAAATTCAAGCAACTCAAAGATCGAATCGAGTCTTTTTCCGTCGGCAATTGGTTGCACGATTTGAGTGCGCACCAGGTCATCAATCAGTTTGATGTTGCAGATGTAATCGGTGTCGGATTCGAGTTCGCCCGAGACCGTGCATTGGAGAATCGCAAACGGCGCCAGCGACAAGGAAGTCGAACCCGCCCAGGAATTTTTTTCTGGAGACTGGCTATTGGGCCAACAGGAAAACCGAACTTCGCGAGTCAATTGCAGCATCACAGACTCACTGTTTGACAACGATTGGCTGGCCGGAAGCTGGCTGCATTTCTTCGTTCCACAGGGCCCAGATTACATTGGCAATTTTTTCCGGGGCAATCGCCTGTTCGGCGGGAAAATCAGGAAACAACCCTCGTAACAGTGGCGTTTCCACGGCACCGGCCCGAATCGAAAACACATTGATTCCCGATTCACGGCCCTCGTTGCCCAATGCGACAGTGAACAAATCGATCCAGGATTTACTGGAACCATACACGCTGAATCCGGGAAACGGGTCAACTGCGGCCAGCGAGGACATGTTGACGATTGTGCCCCCGCCCTGCTCTTTCATTTGCTTCCAGCAGGCCCGCGTGAGGTAGAAAACGCTACGAATATTGACGTTCATGGCCTGTTCGAAATCTTCGTCAGATGTTTCATCGAGCTTGGCCAGTGGCGCCACAGCCGCATTGTTAACCAGCAAATCCACTCGCCCAAATTCACTGACGGTGTCTTCCAGAAAAGTTCGGGCCTTTTCTGACTGGTTCAAATCCAACGTGACTGCCAAAACACTTTCGGCGCCGGCTTGGGATATCTGATCCTTGGCCTGGGCCAATCGGTCTAGATTTCGACCACATATCGCGACCCGAAAATTTGCTCGAGCAAAGCGCAAAGCGGTCGCCAACCCGACACCGCTGGTCCCGCCCGTTATCAGACAAACGGGGTTTGAAGAATTGGATTCGGCCATCAATCGTCCAGTTTGGCCTCCAGGAATGACTTGAGGTCTTCCTGACTAATGGCCGGTTCACCTAATGCGACATTGTCCATTCGGCCCTCGTTAATCCAGGGCTCCAACTGATCCACCAGATCAAACAAATGGTCGAACGAGTCCACAATGAACAGTAGCTCCTGAAAGTGATCAATCTCAAAGTACTGATTGATGACCCACTCCAGTTGCACCGGATATCGCTGAACTTTGTGTGACTCAATGCAATATTCGATCTCGCCGATCGAGCTCAGCAAACCACTTCCGTAAACGCACAGGTCCGAACCATTCCGCATCAAACCGAATTCAATCGTGAACCAGAAGAATCGAGCCATCGCTCGAATGTTGCTTTCAACGATTTGCAAGCGTTCCGCTTCATTCTTGACTTCCATATTCTGTGCGCGGTGTGCGGCCGCTCGAGCCACTTCGCCAAAACGCACCAGCACATCGGCGAACCGGCGGTCGGTATGCATGGGAACGTGTCCCGCGATATCGTGAAAAATATCCGGCTCGGGAAGATAGTCCAGCTTCTGCCCATCGCGAATTGTGATGGTGGTGGGAAAATTTCGATTGCGGATACAGTCGAAGAAAATGTAGGCCGGAATGTATCCCGATACCGCTTTGGCTTTGAAGGCCGTCAAGGGTTCCAGAAACTTGTTGACCTCATGAAGCTTGGGAATCGCGTCCGGGCTGAGCATCAGGTTTTCCACACCCTGCATAAAT
>CAZOXC010000785.1:0-2183 GCA_964583205.1 uncultured Pirellulaceae bacterium
ATTTCGCTCTCTGGTATGAGTCCCGCCTGGTACCTCGTATCGATAACGGGCGACGGTCGCATTGAATTCCCATTGCAATTCTCTGGCAATTTTTTTGGCTTGTTTTTGATAATTCTTCAATTCATTTAGTTGTTCTTCGTTCAGGTCACCTTCGTACAATCGGTCCACGGCTTCCAGCATCGCATAAATCAACTTGATCCGTCGCTGCTGCTTGGGCAGATCGCGATCCATCCAGACGGTTTCTTGCATTTCACGCCGACTGCGATTCAAGTAATTTTCCATTGCCAGGATATGACTGCGAAGATCATCCAGCAGGATCTGCCGAAATTCTTCGTATTCAAATTCGTTCAAACCCATCGTCAAAAACGGGCCGGCGACATCGGTATAGGCGGCAACATTCGCCGACAATTCGACTCGAGCCAGTGCGATCATCCAGGCCAGGCCTGTTTTGAGTCGCTCTTTTGGTTGGCTGTTGTTTTGTCCGCTCAGTGTTGCGCGGTCCTTGTCAAACAAATCTGACAGGCCAATGTAAATATCGAATTCTTTATGTTCGGCAATCAACTGGTCGAAAGCGCTGATCTCTTCAGGCGTTGATTGTTCGACGACTTTAAGCAAGCTGTCCAGCGCGTATCCGTATTCATAGGTGCCAACGATTCGATAGATGTAATCTCGATCGGCCGGCGGGATATACCGCTGATATTCTTCATAGTAGGTAGAATCATAAGTTATTTCGGAGTGGCGATTTCCGTAACTGACGTAAGAGTTGTTACATGGCAAATCGACTCGCTGAGGTCGATCGAAAAACGTATCCGTTATAGTTTGATCTACAATCGTGTTTCTTTCGTAGCTTCGACCTCCACCCTCTTGAGTCGGTCGATCTTCCAGGCTCCAGGTGTAATAGTGTCGCCGAGGGTAATAGGGTTCGAGTCCCTCTTCCGAGTTATAGGGGTCCATCGCTATTGGAGTTTCCAGCGGCAGAATGACTGGCATGTCTTCCAGTGCTTGAAACTGATGAGCCTGTTGTTTCAGCAGTCCCTGTTTGAGCGGTCCAGTGCCATAACGTCCCTTGTACCACCAGGTCAGGCCTTCATTCAGCGTAACCAGTTTGTCGTAGAGTCCGTCAGAAGCCTGCTTGCCGTCCTCGATTAATCGTTTGACAGAATCGACCAGCCCATCGACCTTCAGGTTCTCACGTTGAAACTGGTATTCATCAAGGTTTTCCAGGATTCGCTGGAGTTCATTGGCATCTTTAACGATTGCCAGAGTCGCGCGAACCCGATCCAGAACCTGGGGTGACGTTTTCAAAAACTCGACCGAATCTTCCAGGCGATAATAACGCAATTCAACCATGCGTTCCTGAATGTCGAGGTAGGCATCGCGAACTTGTTGCGTGATTTCGGCACGCCCGGCTTCGGTCAATCCGGCCGCCGGATTCTCAAGTTCCTGGCAGTGCTTTTCCAGCGAGCGTTTGTTGCGAGTAAACAATCGTTGGCAGTACTCCAGACCTAGCTGTTCGTCGCGCAAACGCGATTCGAAAATCGCTGCCCGCTCCAGCGTTTCAATATAGTCCAGTTGATTTTGAGGAATTTCCATCGGCTCCTGAGCGAACGACTCTCGGCTCAATTCCTGCAGCGCTTCTGCCGACAATTGATCTCGCCTCGTCAAGAACATCACTGTCTCGGCAAAGTTGGGTTCAGCTACCAGATGCACCTGATTGCTGCGAACCAATCGTTCCCGATGTTCGACCAGGTAATCCTCTAATTCGTTAAAACCTTGTTTGGCAAACCACTGGCTGGTCGAAGAAAACATTTTTGCCTTGCTACCTTTAAGCAAGGGCTGAATGGAGTTGATGATGGCGACTGACTCGTCATTGGCCAGCGCCGGAGCAACCACCATTTGCAAATGCTGTTGAACTTTTTCAGGTGGTGCTTTTTCCTGAAATGCATGAACCGGAATACTCAGACAGCTACCGGTGACTAACAAACAAATTCCGATGGACAGAAACGTGCGCATAACATCTCTCCTCAAAACCTTTTTAGGCGACCGACTCAACGACCCCAATCGTTGCTCGTGAGTGACTTGCCTCGAGCGAGTTTTGCTCGCGAACACATTATTGATGAACAACGCATTCTCCAGTGAATACGACGCATTCATTCTTCAATGAACAACGCATTCTTCAGTGA
>CAZOXC010000786.1:0-2179 GCA_964583205.1 uncultured Pirellulaceae bacterium
CCAAACCCAAATTTCCTTGCCGTCCAGGCCATATCGTTTTTGTTTGAAAATCACCGGGCCTCGAGATGTGAATTTGACTGCCAGTGCAACAATCAACATCGGAATTGCGGCGACACAAAGAGCGATTGAAGCGACTAAAATGTCGGCCATCCGTTTGAGGATCCCGTCGACCCCGTAAAAAGGATTTTCAAAAACACTGACCACTGGAACGCCGCCGATGTCAGTCCAGCGTGAATGCAACAACTGGAAGACATAGACATCAGGCACCAGATAGACTGAGCAAGTCGTATCGGACAGTTGCGAAATGATCTCGCGAATCCTGAGTTCGGCTCGCATCGGCAAGGTCACGAAAATCACGCTGACTTCACCACGCTTGGCCTGCTCGACAAGCTCATCCAGATTTCCCAGATGGACGTTAATGTCTTCTGGCAAGTCCTTCGTTCGATCCTGCGGACGGTCATCAAAGAAGCCCAGGAAATTCAATTGTTGTTCCGGTGCATTATTGACATTGCGAACCAATTGGATTCCCAACTCGTTGACTCCCACAATCGCAAATGAGCGAGAATGGATGCCCCGCGAAATCATCCAGCGCAGTACGACTCTGAGGATCACTCGGCTGGCCAACGAAACGACCGGAGTAAAACAAAACCACAACAACAGTGCGTTGCCGGATAGCTCGGTCGTATACTGACTGACATGCCCGATCGTGGCCATTCCCAACATTGTGAAAATGAACGTGATCAGGCAGCAAGTCGTTTCTCGTTCGAATGCGACGGCTTGCCAGTTTCGATAAAGACCAACCAGTTCGCCAACGATATTGAAAATTCCGATCGTGACCAGAGCCACAATCAGAGTTGCCTTACTGTTCAAGTCCGGCAGGTAGTTGACCACCAACGCCCAACCCAGAAATATGGAAAACACGTCCAGGAATCGGTAGGCAATGCGACTCCAGGTAATTCGCTGGTGAATACTTTGTGAATAGTCGTGCATGGCTGGAAATGCTGGTCAGTGCGCAGACCGCTTGTAAAACTGGAAAGGTTCCAGAAAACATAGCCCAGCCATACAGCCGATTTGAGTAGATCTTGCGGAATCAAATGCCAGTCAGTCACGAAAAATACTGGCATTCGGATTGTAACGCTTGTCAGTTTTGTGCAGCGACCAGTGAACAGAATCTTTCAACTGGAAAAGGCATCAAACGCACCGCAGCCCGGGAAAGACGCTTGCTGAATGGCTCTGGTTAAGACGTTTTCAAGCCGAAAACGATTTGACAACCACGGCGCTGGCTTGACCCTGCGGCGTGATATTCAGATTAATGAACGAATCGCCGGGCTGATCTGAATCAGTTGCAGCCTGGATCGGACAAGCCGCATCGGGCGTTTCGTAATTCAGCAATGGAATAATCGAGCCCTGATCGATGGAAACCAGACTGGCAATCAATTCGACCATTCCACTGCCAGCGCCAAGATTTCCCATATAACTTTTCAGCGCCGTCACCGGTCGGTCGGGACAAGCTCGCTGGATGGCTTTGGCTTCGCCTTCGTCACAAGCGATCGTGGACAAGCCATGGGCATGGACATGTCCGATCTGTTGAGGATTCATCCCGGCGATCGAAAGTGCAGTATCGATGACATTAAAAAAGGCCGTTTCAAAATCGGCCATGCCGGTTTTACTGGCCACCGTGGAACTGCCAAATCCAACGACTTCACCATAGATTTTCGCATTGCGTCTTTGCGCGGAATCAAGTGACTCCAGCAGCACGGAACCGGCGCCCTCGCCAATCACCATTCCCGATCGATCCTTGTCAAACGGCCGGCACGAAGTTTCGGGAACTCCCTTTAACTGAGCAACAGGCTCTTGCAAACTTGTGTGAACCGATCGCAAGGGGTGGATTCGCGATCCCGTCGAGCCACAGACAATCATGTCTGCAGCGCCCCGACCGATCGTGGTAAACGCTTCGGCGATCGCCATGTTGGACGAGGCTTCACGCACGGTCAAACTGTTGCTGGGGCCTCGCAAATCATTGTAAATTGATACATGACTGGCGGGCATATTCGGCAAGTACTTCCGAAACCACAGCGGCTCGAATTTTGGCACACCCTGTTCACCCCACTTGCCGAAATCAACTTCATCACCATTTCGGCACTGATTGACGGCATCCGAAAACTCTTAAGGAACCGCA
>CAZOXC010000787.1:0-2178 GCA_964583205.1 uncultured Pirellulaceae bacterium
GCTGGTTGTGTTTGGCCGAGGTCCGCCAGTGAATCAGCTTCTGGCTGTCACCGGATCTAAATGGCCGCAATGCATAAAACTCATCCTGGCTGAAGCCGCGTTGCCGGGATGACGCCTGCAAGCCGGCCGTGGCCGATTGGAGCTTGCGAGTCCATGACTCGGTCAGGTGACCCAACCGAGGAGCGACGATCAATTCAGTATGCTGCAAATCTTCGTACCAGGCTCGAGTCAGTCCCAGTGGGAATTTCGAGGAGACTCTGGCGGGGCCCAGTTGATACTGTCCACGTTGATTGAACAGAGTGCGAACCGGTGCGTATGCGGTTGCGCCCGGGTTGATCTGGGCAACAACAGCTTCAACTTTGGTGGCTTTCTTTTCGGGAACATCGCTGCGACGAATCGAGTCGGCGATCATGATTCCCCAACAAGGCAGCAACCGTCGTTCGTTTTTGACCTGCCAGTCGATTGTCAATGGTTGACCGGCATGGATCCATTTGGGCAGCTTGCGCTCGATCTCCAACTGGAAAATTGAATTCATGGCAACTCGCCAGTTGAACAGCAATGGAGCGATCATCAGCCCGGTTAGCATTACCAGTAGATTGATCTGTTGCAGTACCGATCCCACAACGATGAAGCAGAGAATAAAGATGTAGGACCATCCTTCTCTGGTGATTCGTAATTTTCGTCGGGATCGAGTGGACACGTTTTGCCTGAATAACTATCAAAACAACTTGTTGAACTGCCGGGCGATCGAACGATTTGCAAATGGGCTAACTGGGAACAGGAATTTGCTCAACGATTCTGCGAATCACGGCTTCCACCGAATCCCGGCGGTTACCCTGCGCCAAGCCTTCGGCCATGACTCGATGACTGAGAACCGGAATGGCCAGTTGTTTCGCATCATCCGGGGTGACATAGTCGCGTTCGTTGACCAGTGCCAGCGCCTGAACGGCTCGATTCCAAAGAATCACGCCTCGGGTACTGACGCCGACATTCAGTTCGTTTGATTCACGAGTCGCGTTGACCACGTCGAGCATATACTTCGAGAGCGAAGCATCCACTTTTACCTGGCGGACGGCCTGTTGAATCTGTTTGACCTGCTCGGTATCAATCACCGAAGAGAGTTGGTCGACCGGTTCGCCTGCCCGATGCGAAGTCAAAATATCCTGCTCGAATTCTCGACTGGGGTAGCCCATTGAGATTCTCATCAGGAAGCGATCCAGTTGGCTTTCGGGAAGAACGTAAGTCCCTTCGTATTCGAAAGGGTTTTGCGTCGCGATAACCATAAAGGGCGAGGGCAAACTGTGTGTGTCACCATCGACACTGACCTGACGATCGCTCATGGCCTCCAGCAATGCGCTTTGCGTCCGAGGTGGTGCCCGGTTGATTTCATCAGCCAGTACGAAGTTGGCGAAGATTGCTCCTCGGTTAAAATTGAATTCCTGTTTTTGGGAATTGAAGATGCTGCTGCCAAGGATATCGCTGGGCAACAAGTCCGGTGTGAATTGAATCCGACAGAACTCACCCTGCACACTCTTGGCCAGTGCTTTACCCATCAGTGTTTTTCCGACACCAGGAACATCTTCCAGCAGAATGTGTTCACCAGACAGCAGGGCCACCATGCAGAGTTTGGCAACATCACGTTTGCCCAACACCACCTGGACGATGTTGTTCTCTAATTCTCGAATCGTTGGAAAGAACTTTTCCAACTCACGTTTGTCTATTGTTTCAGCCGATGTACTCATGCGCAATTTGTATAATTAGCAACCGAATGCAGGGACCGAATTGGCTGCCCTTGATTCAACGCTGGTTTCCTGGCGAGTGTGTGACTGCCACAGGGTCAGTCACCTCACAGAGCGGCCTGCAATAAAAAACGCCAACGACAATAATTTGTCGCGGCTCATAAAACTGCAAATCTAAAAACCGCTTGCCTCCCGGCTTTATTTTAGCCGAATCACAGCAGCCTGTCTCGCAGTCGGGTTGAGTGAATCTTAAATTCAATGTGCGGGGCGGTGATTTGGCCCACGAACAGAATTCGTGGATTTTGGACTATTGGTCTTGCGCCGATCAGGTAACCAGTGTGGATTGCGGGCTGTTCAGGGGTTGCAACGGGGGATGGCCGCAGTCGCTGGATGGTGTTGAGCCATAAAAAAAGCCGTTCGCATTGGAACGGCTGAAGTT
>CAZOXC010000788.1:0-2177 GCA_964583205.1 uncultured Pirellulaceae bacterium
CTGTCTGGTGTCGTGATGTGGTGGCAAATCAAGCGCACGAGAAGGCTGGGCCTTTTGCTACTGGTTGCCAGCGCGATTGTGGCGACAAGTTTAGCGATTGGAATGCACTGGCAACTGGTCAATGGCTAGCCGGTGGCTGACAGAGCAACGCCGTAGCGTGCCTGTTAAAATGTTACGAATGTCTGGGTTAAAGGCTTTGAAACAACGACTGTCAAATGATCTTGGTTGTGCGGACGATAACAATTAAATCGTCAATTTTTGTGCAATCCTTCTACCTGGAATACTGATGCGTCTGCTGGCAATTCTAGTGATTTTGCTTTGCTGTTTGGGCGGCTGTCGTTCGCCACAAGCTGTATTGCGGACGATGGAAAGCTGTAACCCTTGCCTAACAGCCAACGTCCAGACCGCACTGGAAACACAGTTAGCTACCGAAACCAGTACGATCGAAGGACTCGTTAACCTGGGGCTAGCACAAAACCCTGCTACCGCCACTGCGCAGCACAGAATCAACTCGCTGCGGCACCGTATTCCACAAGAGCTTTCGCAGCCGGATCCAATGGTCAATACAACGACCCATTTGTCGCCTGTCGAGACGGCTGCTGGCCGGCAAGCTTTTGCGCTGGGAGTTAGCCAGAAAGTTGTGAACGCGGAACGGCTTGCAACCAAAGCCGCCATCGCAATGGAAGACGTCCGGGCGGCAGAGCAGAATCTGAATCTCGTCCAACTGGAGATTGCAGAAAAAATTCGCGTCGCCTGCTACCAGTTGCTTTATGTGCGCGAGGCCGTCGAAATCACGAAGCAGGATGCTGAATCCCTGGAGCAGATCGCTGAGGTCATCCTGCGACAATACGAAGTCAAACAATCAGTGTCGCAGCAAGATGTTTTGGGCGTCCAGGTTGAACAATCGCAAGTCGAAAACCAGATAGTTGCTCTGCAGCAAAAAGAGAGGTCTCTTCAAGCGAGATTGGCAAGGCTTGTTCACCTGAGCCCGGATTCCAGCTTTGAGATTCTCGATGAACTGACTCCGGCACTTGGTCCACTTGATGCCAACGCACTCACCGCACAAGCAATATCAGCTCGCCCGGAACTGGCCGGGCAACTTGCCAACATTCGACGCGATCGAAAGACAATCCATTTAGCCAACCTTCAGAACAAACCGGACTTCACTATCGGTTTGAATTGGATCGGCACCTCTTCCGATGGAATTAGCCCGGTGGCAAATGGCGATGATGCGTTACTGCTGGGAATCGGATTCAACTTGCCAGTTCGCCAGGAGCGGATCCAGGCTGCAATTTGTGAGGCCAGAGAATCGAGTCTGGCGTCTGCAAGTCAACTGGAAAGCCTAAAGTACGAAGTAGCTGAAGAGGTCTATGACCTTGTCGCCAAAGCTGAAGGCACGGCCGACACATTGCGGTTGCTGCAGGAAGACATCATTCCCAAGTCCGCGCGAACGCTGGATCTATCGATCGAAGAATACACCAATGGAGACGTAAAGTACGTTCAGCTTATTGAAAACTGGCGAGCGTTATTGAAGTACCGAATCACCGAGTCCCGTTTGATCGCCGAGTACAACCAGATTCTGGCTTCGCTGGTTCGAAGCATTGGTGAATTCACTCCCATCTCTGGCAACTCGGTTACGCCGTCTCAACCAGACTTCGATGCCCAGCCGAAACTGGAGGAGGTCTTTGGCGAACCAGTCGGCAGGGAGAGCGAGAACGAACAAGCGGCGGACACTTCAATATTCATTGAACCTGCAACGGAATATTGGCCGCAAGATAATTCAACGACTGGGTCTACAACGAAGCAGAAGTGAACCCTTGTTTCGCTTCAGCCATCGCCATCGTCATCGTCGTCAACAGGTGATTCGAAGAGTTGCGAAATTGAATAGTCCCTCAAAACGGGAGCAATTTAAATCCAACGAAAATCCATCGTAATCATGGGCTTTTGTGACGGGTTTTGTGGAAAAACCCGATTTCCAAGGCAAACTCTAACACTTGCAGCCGGATATGGGATAACCATTTTTGGATTCAATGATCTATAATTGAGGATCAATTCCTTGCATTAGATTCTCACATGCTTCGCAAACTTCAAATCCGCCAGACTCCCGTCGTTGCACTTTTGGTGCTGTCGATGCTGGGGCACGGTCTGCAAGCGTATGAAACTACAGGCAATACGGG
>CAZOXC010000789.1:0-2177 GCA_964583205.1 uncultured Pirellulaceae bacterium
GGGTTACAGATAAGCAGCCGCCCAGCATTCCGACCTTCGAAGAAGCCAAAGAGTCGATTGTGAAATTCTGGCGTCAGCAACAGGCGGCTAAATTGGCAATCAAGAAAGCCGAAAAGATCGCCAGCGAATTGGGCGGACAGAAGTTGGTCGAAAAGTATCCCGATACCGCCACCAATACCGGGTTTTTCAGCTGGCTGGATTCCACGACAGGTTCCTTTTTTATCGTACCCGGTGCGACACTGGTGGGAGACGATTTCATGTCGACTGCATTCGGACTGGAACCGGGAACATGCGGTGTTGCCGACAATCTGGATCACTCGGCAGCTTACGTGATTCAACTAAATGAAATTGAATCCGAAAATGAAAGCAAGATGCGGGAAGCCTTCTTTCGTGAATACCAACAGCTACCAGAAAATCTGCGTTTCCAAACTCCCGAGTTGATGACGGCTCACATCCGTACCAATCAAAATATTGGTCGCGAATGGGTTGATCAATTGCGAAAGAAACACGACGTCAAATTCATTTCGCAGTAAGTAACAGCGTTCTATCAACGGTTGGGATTCGATGCACTTGAATCTAACTGAACCTCGGTGGACGAGCAGTGATGTTCGTTCACTGATCATTGCTGTTAGGCAACGTGATTCGATTACTTGCGATCGCCGTCCGGTTTCATAATCACGGCGCCGAGAGGTGGCAAGTTAATTTTCAATGCCTGGGCGAACTGCTTGAATGGAATATCGACCAAGACGATCTCGCCGCCGTTACCGAAATTTGAACCGTCGTAGAATTCTGAATCGCTGTTGAATATTTCCTGATAACTTCCCGCTTGAGGTGCACCGATCAGGAAGTTGGGTCGAGGAATCGGTGTAAAGTTGAATGCCACGATCAGCCAATCCTCTGGATCAGCGGCGCGTCGCACAAAGGCAATCACGCTGGATTCGTGGTCCTGGCAACTGATCCACTCGAATCCCTCCTGGTCAAAATCGCGTTCGTAGAGCGCTGGTTGGTTTTGTTGCAATTGGTTTAAATCGCCAACCAATTTTTGCAAACCCTGATGGGTTTCCCATTGCAACAGATCCCATTGCAGCTCGCCATCGTGATTCCATTCGTTCCACTGGCCGAACTCGCAACCCATGAACATTAATTGCTTGCCAGGATGCGTCCACATGTAGGTATACAGCAAACGCAGGTTGGCAAATTTTTGCCACAGATCTCCGGGCATCTGATCCAGCAGTGAACCCTTGCCGTGAACCACCTCATCGTGTGAAAAAGGCAGCATGAAATTTTCGGAGAACGCGTAGATCAAACTGAACGTCAGCTCGTCATGGTGGAACTTGCGATGCACCGGGTTGTAACGCATGAATTTGAGCGTGTCATTCATCCAGCCCATGTTCCACTTCATGCTGAAGCCCAGGCCGCCTTCGTACGTCGGTCTGGAGACACCGCCCCAGGCCGTAGATTCTTCAGCGATCGTGAGGATGCCAGGGTACTCGCCATGCACGACTTCATTGAATCGTTTCAGAAAGTCAATCGCCTCCAGATTTTCGCGGCCACCGTATTTGTTGGGTATCCAATCGCCTTCCTCGCGACTGTAGTCCAAATAAAGCATCGAAGCCACCGCGTCGACTCGCAGACCATCGATGTGGTATTTGTCCAACCAAAACAGGGCATTGGAGATCAGAAAGTTCTGCACCTCGGTGCGACCGTAGTTGAATATCAGCGTTCCCCAATCCGGGTGTTCGCCTTGTTGTGGATCCGCATGTTCGAAAAGAGCTGTACCATCAAACCTGGCCAACCCATGTTCGTCTTTGGGAAAATGTGCCGGGACCCAGTCGACGATCACACCAATTTCATTTTGATGGCAATAGTCCACGAACCACATGAAATCCTGGGGTGAACCGTAGCGAGCCGTCGGAGCGAAGTAACCGAGTGTTTGGTAACCCCAGCTTCCGGTAAACGGATGTTCGCTGATTGGCAGCAGCTGGATATGAGTAAAATTCAGTTGCTTACAGTATTCGACGACCTGTTTTGCCAGTGTTCGATAGTCGAACCAGCCTGTTTCGGAATTTGGATTGGCTCGCCAGCTTCCCAGCTGTAATTCGAAAATTGAAATTGGCGAATTCAAGACATCCGTTTGTGTTCGCGACTCAATCCAGGCCTTGTCACGCCATTCGTAG
>CAZOXC010000790.1:0-2176 GCA_964583205.1 uncultured Pirellulaceae bacterium
CGATTTTTTCTCTCAGCATTGACTATCCAAAAACTTGCCTAGCAAGTCGGCCAAAGGGCGCGCGTGGTGTGCAGCCCCCAAAAGTTTTAGTCGGCCGGGAATTTGGAGCAATATCAATGAGTATCTATTTGGCTGCCTATGACATATCCAGTAATAGGCGAAGACGACAAGCTGCGGCTACGCTCGGTCGATACGGAAGGCGAATACAAAGAAGCGTTTTTCAACTTTCGACGACAAAGGCTGAACTGATCGAATTGAGGCGCGAGTTGGCGATCTTTCTTTCTTCGGGAGATGTCCTGGAAATTATTCCGATTGACCAGTCGAGCGATCGCCAGCGATTCTCGTGGGGTGGCTATAAGAATGAAGATGTGGTGGCAATGTTCTAGCCCGTTTCAACACTGTGATCGTTACAAATCAATGGCAATGCAAATGGAACGTTTTAAAAGACCTGTGGGGACATCTGAGTTGCCATGGTGTGCCGCCATTGCTTTTCAATTTCGAGAGTTGTCAGAACCCGTAGGATCTGACGCCGAGAACTGCCGATCGAATTGGTTACCCTGTTGCAGATTTGTAACAAGATAGATCAGTTGTGCCCTTGCAACAGCTAGCAATCTGATTTTGCAAAGATTGATCTGAATTGGCCACTCGATGTTTGCCAAACGCTGGATGTAACAACATCCCTGCCTTCAGTAAAATGTGAAAAGACACAAAAGCGACTGGCATTGGTGATCGGATGCTTGCCCAGTGTGGTTTTTAGGTTGTCGATTCTTTGTTTGCTGCGACAAACCCACATGACATAGTGATACTTGGTTTCCAAGTCAGTCCAGTATCTTCGGTATAGTCGGCGATTGAATAATTCGACGTAAGCGTCCAAGCGGCTGGATTCGATGATTTGCTTGTGACCTTCGGTGGATCGGTCGATCTCGAAGAAGAGCGCTACCTCCGTCTTAGGTAGCTTGAGCCGTGGCGGCGTCCGGCTGGCAGATGACGACACGTCCGGGCAGCTCGATACGGTGATAAAGTAACATCCGTTGATTGGGCGGTAATTTTTTGGGTGCGGCTGGCCACGGATCTTGTTCCATGACCCATTCTGGTAGCGGTAGCCCTGACATAGTGCAGCTATGTGTAAAGCACTGCATGACGATCGACACATCATGACGATGCAGAAATGTTCCAGCGGTCGGTCGACTATTGAGTATGCGTGAAGGTCGTTGCCCAGTAGCCGATTCAACCAAACCGGCGCCCGCCTCGGTCAGCGAATACAGCGTTGGTAACCGCCCGCCTTTTCCCTTGCTCTCTTTTGACTCAAAACCAACCAACAATCGTGTCTGGTGAGTCAATCCATTGCTGGCCAACAGACGCAGTCGTTTTTGGACAGAGTTGGGTTTGTGGTTTGGATACCACCGGCCAGCGTTTGCGGTGTCGATTGATCCAAACGAGCCAAGTGCAGACAGAAAGTCGATGTCTTCGCTGCAGATGCGAATGCCTTTTAGAGTGAAGGGATTGGCCATAGCGATCAGAGTCCCAAATCGTCCGGGAATTCTTCATCAACTGGCAGAATCAATTCCTGCTGCTGAGCGAGTACTGACTGGTCATCTTGACTGGGTAGATATAACTGGGAACCGATGATTCGGGGCGGCATGGAGTGCAGCCGTTCAAGTAGAACAGCCTGAAATTCCTGCAGCTCAACCAGGTTCTCATTTGGTGAAGCGAATTCATCAGTGGATCGAAACTTCTGGAGCCAAGTAGTCAGCTTCTTGTGGCCAAACTTGGGTGCGTGACCGTAGGGGTCTTTCGCCTCAGGTGTCATCGCTAAGACGGGTGTCTCCCAACCATCAACAATCAGCACACCTTGGCCGGTATCCAAACCCGCGATCATGCTGGCGGCTGCACGGTCGATTTCTTCGATTGAATAAAACGTCTTGCTGGTTACGAACCGCCGCGTAACCATGTTCGCAACAGTTGATTGTTTGATGGTCTCGCTTGATGTCTCGGACCGAGACTGGTGCGTACTACTGCTGGTCTGGGTAACCGAACCGTTGGCGCTGGAGTCGGTCTTTGTTTTGACGTCGGCGTCGCTGACTGCATTTGCCAGCGTTGTGGTTATCGACGTGCTGGCTCCAGAACCAGTGGTATCTCCAGATGTTGAAGTGCTACCGCTTGATCGATCCACCAG
>CAZOXC010000791.1:0-2175 GCA_964583205.1 uncultured Pirellulaceae bacterium
GCCGAAGCAAAATACTCGCAATGTCCACTGCGGTGGTTCTTCATAAAGTCTTCGATCGGATCAAGATCGTCATCTCGATCGAAGCTTCCCAGATCCAGCGTGTAAAAATAATTGCCCGGTATGAGGAAGTGTTCCTCGAGCGTCTTGGCAATTTCATAGTGATTGATGCGATCATCGTAGACGCGTCCGCTTAGCTCATTGGCTTTTCGAGCCGTAAAATTCAGTCGAAAAATTTGTTCCTGAGCGTCACTCAGCATGCTCCTCCGCAAGCTGTTCATGCTTTGCTGATTGGCACTGTCAAAATCGCCCAGGTAAAGTCCGGCTGGAAAATAGTCTGAAAAATTGCGACCGGTTGATGTCGTGGCCACATCCAACTTGTAGGTATATGGCGAGGTGGGGATTTTTTCACTGCGAAAACGAGTCAAGCAGTCCAGTGCAAAGTTATATTCCAGTTCCTCTGCTGTTTCGTCAGCCAGGCAGTATGGCTCGACAGAATACAACAATGGGTCGGTGGTCGGTTCTAAAACGATGGTTTGTTCAAGTCGTTTTTGATCAAACAATGGTTCCCGAAAAACTGCATTGGAATCCAACGGCTTCAAGTAAGTATCTTCACTCACCAGCGTATAGGGCGCTTTGAAAGAGATCCCCATTTTCTGATTGCCAAGATTGTCGATCACCATTTTGCTCAATGGCATGCCGCGTATGTAGGGTGTCTCAGCAAGCTCGATATTCTGTTGGGTATCCGGGTCTTTGAATGAAACACGCATCACCGGATCCGAGGACAGGCGAATGACGCCTGAAAAATTCAAGTTGATATATTTTGATGACCCGGTATCGCCAACACTCATATCACGAGGTCCCGACCAGGCACTGGAGTCTCTGGGAATAAACAGAAACATCACCGCAGCCATTGCCATCGCCACGATACAGAATGATGCAAAATAGCGAAGCTGGCGAGTAAGGGCCGACCGATCGCGGTTGTCGTTGTCGTAAACAGCGACCGGATGCGGATCGAACCAGATGGTTTTTGACTCGCTGGGTCGATCATAAACCGAATTGAAACGCCGCCGAGCATCTGAATTGGATTGGCGAATGTTCCATGAATCCTGGTGCATGTGCAGTAGCATCATGGTAATCCCGGCGATAACCATATAGCCGACAAACATCAGCCCGCCTTCGAACCCCAGATTGAATACTGCCGCCACAACGACTTGCAACAGGCTCAGTACGAGCACCTGCCAGTAGAGGCGAGGCGTTTTTTCCTGGAACAGCAGGATGGTCTGCAGGTAGACCAGCAGGTTGGCCACCACGATCAATTGAAAAACCCGGTCACCGCCTCCGAACCCGGCCATCGCATAAGCCGTCACCAGGATAGCGGCAATGTTGGCAAACCATTGATCGAATCGAAACAGCTTGAAAACTTCCGTCACCAGAAAGGCCAATAGAGCCCCGCCAATCGCGATTGCAGTGGTGGTGAGGTCCTGTTGTCCCAGTCCCAGCAGTAAGCCGCTGATCGAGACTGTGAAGATCAGGAAAACGTGTAACAATTTTTCGGCTGTAAACATGTCTTTTGCTCTATCCTGCAGAGGCCGCTAAACGGCGGCAACTGTTTTTTGCTTCGATGTTTTATTCGAATTTGCCAGTCCCCGGTCATCAAAATCGAACTTGGGCCGGTCCAGTTGGAACATCCGATTGAACTCGGACGAGTTCGATTCGATCCAGATTGTCGACTGCAATTGACTGGCAAGCCGATTTGTGTCGACCGCACCGTTGGTTGACTGGTTGCTGATTTCGATTGCTGCCTGATCGCGACTTCTCGTACTGATCACAATAATTGGAATCGATCGTCCAATGCTGTTTTGGATCGATTCCAGACCGGCCGCCAGTTGATTGTTGCGAGCGGGTTGGACCAGGGCAAGTTTTCTCATCACTGCACTGGTAAAATCCGGTGACACGCGTTCAAAGAAAACGTGTTGCTGTTCGCCAAAAATTCCGATGGCAATATTTCCCTTGACCGACTTTTGTACAGAGGAAACAACCGTCGATGTGAAGCAGGTTGCCAACTCAACCAGCTCAACCACTTCCGGCGCATCTGAATTGGGCCGCCACAGATCCAAAACGATTGCGTAGTCCTGATCCGTTTGTTGATCGAATTGTTTGACAATCGGCTGGTTG
>CAZOXC010000792.1:0-2175 GCA_964583205.1 uncultured Pirellulaceae bacterium
GAAAAAAGGAGAGTCGGTCAGTTCAATCCTGCCTGGAGTCTTGTTGAAGGAGCCCAATGTTCTGGCATTGAACGAACTGAGCGATGGCGAGACATTGGATACGATTACCGAGTTGACGGTTCAGCAGAAAATTTCGGCGTTGGCCCGCATTGAAGCTCGCGATGTATTTGATGCGATTTTGCGTGTGATGGTGCTGCAGCCGAAGCTTGACGATTTCGCCAATTCGCTATCCTGTGTGCTGGTCCAGAGAACGGCAAGAATTCTCTGCGACTATTGTCGGCAGCAGTTCGAACCCAGCCCGCAGTTGTTACAGCAGCTCGGTCTACCCGCCAATCGAGTCGCTTCGATGTTCACGCATTTTGCGCCTCGACCGGAAGATTTGATTGATGAAAATGGCAACCCGATTGAACTTGAGCCATGCCCGAAGTGTGGAGGGCCAGGTTATTTCGAACGAACCAGCTTGTTCGAATTGTTAGTCGTCGATGACGAGTTGCGGAAAGCCATTGTTGGCAAAGGTAACCGGAATGAATTGATCAATGCCGCCAGGAATTGCGATCATGTCTCGATTCGCGATGAAGGTGTTGTGATGGTCGCCAAGGGAATCACTTCGCTGGAAGAATTGCGACGAGTCTTGAAACAGTGATCGAAGATTGTCCGTGTGGTTGAGTCCTGTACTTGAGTTTGATCAGTCCAACGTAACAAAGTTAATTTTGAAAAGTGAGAAACCTGTGGCCCTGGGAATCGGACTTGGCGTTTTGTTTCTGACCTTTGCTGGAATGTGGTTCCTGGGGTTGTGGAATAACTTCTTGACGCTGTGCAATATATTGATCTCGGCATTGTTTGCCAGCAGTTTGTGGGAGCCAGTCGCTAACTCGATTGAGATTCAGAATACCAGTTACACCTATGTGGCTGACTTCATTGCTGTTTGGGCTGTGTTTTTTCTTTCATTCATCGGGATTCGGCTGGTTACCGAATTGCTCTGCCGTTACCGAGTCCAGTTTGACGGCGTTACAGAATATCTGGGCCGAACGTTTATCTGCTTTCTGGCCGCCTGGATCATGATGTGCTTCACGATGTTTACGCTGCATATGGCTCCGCTTAAACCTTCAATTTACTCCGGCGACCCGACATCCAATGCGATGCTGGTGGGGCCCGACAAATTATGGTTGCGATTCATGCATAGTCGTTCCAAGGGTGCACTTGCCGACACGCAAAACGCCCTGTTCGTTCCTCCTTATGATGCCGAGTTGCATCCGGACGACGAGAATCTGAATTGCCGTGTATTTGATTCCACAGCTGACTTCGTTTTCAAGTACCGACATCGCCGGTTTATGTTCCAAGGCTTGCCAGCGGTACGGGTAAGCCGCAACAATTGAGTTCCTCAGAGCACGGTTTTGCAGGGCGAGAAAGATCTGCTGGGGAATTTGGCGAACAGGTCGGATTCCGGATTCGTAGTATCTGGTTAAGCAAGGATTGAATGGTGAACGAAATCAAATCCGGAAAATTGATGAGCGAAGAGTCGACGATGGGTGAAGTCGGCGCTGAATTCACATATAAGCCGCTAAGTATCATGGCCGTTGTGGCGTTGGCAGGTTCGCTCACTGCGCCACTGGTCTTCTACACTCCGGTGCTGTTTGTTTTCCCCTTGGTCGCCGCGATACTCGGAGCCAAAGCCTACTTGAGTGTATTGAATTCTGACCGACCCATGACCGGCGGGAAGTTAGCGCTGCTGGCGATCATGATTTCGATTGGAGTAAGCAGCATGGCTCTTACCAACCGAACAGTGCGTCAAAATTACATGTATGGATTTGCCGAAAAATTTTCCGACGAATGGTTCGCCTTAATTCAGAAAGGTGATGTTCGTCGAGCCCACCAGCTTACGATAATCATCGTTAACCGAGTCAACTCGGATCAGGACGAACATCTCGATACGTACTACGATGAAAAGTTTGTGTTGCTGGACATCGCCGATGACCCTAATCGAAAGCCTCATAAGAGCCTGGAGAATTTCAAGAAGACTGACCCGGTATTTGCGGTGACGCAGGCAGGCAGTCAGTGCAAAGTGAAATATCTGGGACGCGATTACTACGGATATCGGAACGAACCCCTGCGTGAAATCTTTATCCTGGACTACGAAATCACTCCCAATGTCCACAATCGAAGCCGTCCCAATAC
>CAZOXC010000793.1:0-2174 GCA_964583205.1 uncultured Pirellulaceae bacterium
GGCCCAGCTTTATTGCTCGCACCGCGGCCAAACGACGTGCGAAACAAGATGGCGGTCGAGTGGTAGCCCATCCGGTGGCTGTCAAATATTTGTTTCAGGGCGACATTCAAAAAGTTGGCTCGCAGGTTCTCAGCGATATCGAGAAGCGTTTGTCATGGCGCTCGCAGGATGATTTGCCGATGATCGAGCGGCTGGTTAAAGTCGGGCGAACCATCCTGGCTTTGAAAGAATTGGAGTACGGAATCGAGCCCGATTCGAAAATGAGCTTGCGCGATCGCCAAACGCGATTGGTCAACCGGTTGCTGTGCCCGCTGGAGGAACAATGGCTGGGAGCCGCCCGATCGGAAGAGGGAGTGCAGATTCGCATAAAGAACTTGCGAATGAAAATCTTTCCCCAGATCAGTAAATCTGATTTGGAACCGAATGAGATCCAGCAGCGTTGGCGGGCGATGCACGATACCTACCTGGCGCAGCAAGTCGATTGTTATCCGGGTCGATACGTGCGCGACTTCCCTTCGGTCGATCGAGTGCTGGAGACCTTGGAAAAATTCGAAGAAGATCTGACCGAACAGGCGCGGGTTCATGGACAAATGAAAGTCGTCATCCAGGTTGGTGATCCGATCGAGGTATCCACTAAACGTGAACGCGCTAGTGACGGGGACCCGCTGATGTCTCAAATCAAGGATTCCATCACGGGAATGCTGCAGACACTGCAGCACGAATCAAAAATGTGTGAATCGGTTGTCTAGCCGAGTTTTTGATTTGTTTGTAAATCGCTTTTCTATCGTTATTAGTTCCTGCGAGTTCCAGAAATCAATGGTTTAACGCGAACCACGGGTCTCAAGCTGGACTACAATCATTCCAATGAACGTTGACTCTGAAAGGTTGTCCAAAATGATACGCACGATTTCTGATGCTCGGGTTTGCAACGCGAACCTGCTGAAGGTGATTGCATTTTCTTTAATTCTCGCTTTGCAGATTGCCTGTCCTGTAGCCGGTCTCGTGTCGGCTCAGGACGAGTTGCGAGTGATGGCCTGGAATATCTGGCGTGGCGGCCGTGAAGATGGCGAAGAAATCGGACCGCAGCGAGTCATCGAGGTGATCAAGGATTCACGGGCCGACATTGTCGCGATGCAGGAAACTTATGGATCAGGAGAAATCATTTCCGAAGGTTTGGGTTTTCATTTTCAGGAACGCGGGACAAATTTGTCGATCCACAGTCGGTTTCCGATCGTGGAAGACATTTCTGTTTTTGAGGAATTCAAATGCACGGGCGCGCTGATCCAGGTGGCCGAAGATCGTCAGGTCGCCTTTTACTCTATCTGGTTGCCCTACGGAAAAGATATCTGGCTACCTGAAATTCGAGGTGCAGCATCTGTGGAAGAGTGGCAGAAAGCTTGTCAGCCATCCGCAGATGACCTGGCAGAAATACTGATTGCCATCAAGCAGCGGCTGGCTGATGACAAGTACAAAGACGTGACCTTGATGATCGCAGGCGATTTCAATTCGATGTCGCATCTGGATTATGGATTGGCTTCTGTCGATCAATACCAGCAGCCGGTGGACTGGAACACCAGTCGATTGATGACACAGGATAATTTTCGAGATGCTTACCGAGAAACCAATCCCGTAATCGATCGTGAGGTCGATGTGACCTGGAGTCCTCGCTTTCCTGAACAGGAACAGGAACGGATCGATTTCGTTTACTACCGCTCGCCCGATTATCGGGCTACAGGTTCAGAAGTTATTCGAACTCACTCGGTTCAATTTCCTTCTGACCACGCGGCGGTGGTAGCGACTTTTAAGCAGAAGCCAGAATTGGCGAGTGCTTCAGAGATTCAGTTGGACGTGTTGAGTTACAATATTCGCCGCGGACATGGCACGGACAATGTGACAGACTTGAAACGTTCCGCGGACTTGCTCACTGAACTTGGACCCGACGTGGTCGGCCTGCAGGAAATTGACTTGAATGCCAATCGCAGCGGCAATCAAAATCAAATGCGTGAGCTGGGACGTCAATTGAACATGCACTATGCCTTTGGCAAGTTCATGGATTACGACGGTGGGCAATACGGAATGGGCGTCTTGTCACGATTTCCGATCCATGATGTCGAACAGTTACAGCTTCCCCGAGGCAATGAGCCTCGAGTGGCTTTGGCGGTGACAGTGCGACT
>CAZOXC010000794.1:0-2174 GCA_964583205.1 uncultured Pirellulaceae bacterium
GTTTAATCTTGCGCGGGTAGTTGTACAAAATCACAGGTGAATTGAAGTGCTTTTCGGTCAAGTACCGTTCGTGTTCCGATTGCAGGTCATTGCCCCACTCGACGGGATAATCGAATTTCTGGCCGGACTTTTCCAGGATCTCGATCGCTTCGGTGTATTCGATTCGTTTAAATTCGCTTGCCAGAATTCCCTCCAGCGTTTCAATCACGGTTTTGTCGACGTGCTGATTGAACAAAGCCATATCATCCGGACACTTTTCCAATGCGTCCTTGAAGATACGTTTCAGGAACTGCTCGGCCAGATCCATGTTGTCATCGAGTTCATAGAAAGCCATTTCCGGCTCGACCATCCAGAATTCGGCCAGGTGGCGAGAGGTGTTGGACTTCTCGGCGCGAAAGGTTGGCCCGAAGGTATAAATTTTACCCATCGCACAAGCAAACGCTTCACCTTCCAGTTGCCCGCTGACTGTCAGGAATGCCGGTTGTTCAAAAAAGTCCTGAGTGAAATCAAGTTCCTTCAGTTGCAACTCGGCAATCCGCGGCAAGTTCAGTGTGGTCACCTGAAACATCTCGCCCGCGCCTTCACAATCGCTGGCCGTAATGATGGGCGTATTAACGTACAGGAACCCTTCTTCCTGATAGAATTGATGGATCGAGTTACAGATGCAATTGCGAACTCGAGCCACTGCTCCCAGCGCGTTTGTGCGAGGACGTAAATGAGCCCACTCGCGCAACTTTTCAAATGAGTGTCTCTTTTTCTGCAACGGATAGGTTTCAGGTTCGGCCCAGCCATACACGCCGACCAGAGATGCCTGCACCTCAGTGGACTGGCCCTTGCCTTGCGACTCAACGACCTCGCCTTCCACAAACACGCTGCAGCCCGTGGTCAGCTTCTTGACCTCCGACTCGTAATTCTCGAGCGTATCCGGCGCGATCACTTGAACATTGCCCTGACTGCTGCCATCGTTGACTTCAATAAAGCTAAAACCAGCGCCCACATCGCGTTTGGTCCGCACCCATCCGCGAACCACAACCGATTTGCCAATTGCCGTGTCCTTCCGAACCTCAGCAACAGATATTTTCTCAAACTTGTTTGCCATTCAAATACATTCCTTACCAAGAATAGTGCACCCGACTTTGGATGCATCAATCAACTTTTATTCATTGCCATCTTCAGTGGAATTTCGTTCGGCGGAATTCCCCCCAACGAATCTTGCAGAAAATCCGACTAACGCCAACAAGGAGAACGTGGCGATCCCACCGATCACAAAACTGCCGCTGGCCTCGTCGCCTGCTCTGGTCAAAATCGCGCCAACCGCCTGAACGAACGCGCCAAATACACCGATCGCCATCAACACATTCCAAACGACCATCCGCCAACCGGTCGGCTTGGCATCACCCAGCAACTTCCGGCTGTTCATCAACGCGAAGAATGCGACATAGGCGATTGGCAACAAGATCGCACCGAAGGTCGACGCCACGATCATCAGCCAGGTCTTGGAATCGCCCAGCCAGTTTTCCTGACCGTCCTTCCACAGCACCCACCAGAAAAATCCAACCAGGCAAGCCGCCAGTGCGCCCACCAACCGCCAGCCTGTGCTGTCGTAGCGCCCCATGACTTCGGCCACCGCGTAGCCATTGATCATCATCAGGATGATCATTGTCGAGAACGCCATTGCCAGGGCACCAATCCCAAACACCAGACTCGCGTTCTTTTCACCCAGCAATGGCGCAAGTGTCACTGCCAATTGCTTGACATTAGGTTTCGCAACCGTTGCCGCTAACTTGCGTTCTTCCTCACTCAGTTCGCTGGCAAACACCGCCAACGCAGTCGTTTGTTCAGCCTTTTCCATTTCGTTCAGCGCCGCGACCTCTTCAGCACTTTGTGAAATTTCATAACGAGCGATCAGGTTCTTCTTCGAACCCTTAAAAAAGTTACTGGTCGCGATGACGGCCGGATCAGAATTCAGCAACGCAGCATCGGCCTTGCCATGAAATGCGTCCGCTGAATTGAGCAAAAATCATTTCGTTACAATGATGTATGGGATTGCCAGATGAGTGATCAGACCGAAGCTGGCCAGACCTACAAAAGGCTGACCACATTTTCGAGGCAACATCATACAAATCAACAACAAGCTAATACTGATAACGTCCGAATTGATCGCGACACCAGTG
>CAZOXC010000795.1:0-2171 GCA_964583205.1 uncultured Pirellulaceae bacterium
TCGCTCCTGCTTGCCTTGATCATGAGCGCCAGACCAGTCGGCACGAAATGTCTGGATGGAGTAATTGGGTGAGAAAGTCCGGGCAAGGATTCATTGTTGGCAGGCGGGCAAGCCCGTGATCGGTGAACCGGGCGTGACGGGAGCCGTAATTTTGCCCGAAAGTCCCAGTGGACTGCTAATCAAATATCCCCTCGCCGAAGTCTTCCGGATTTGCCGGATCGCTCTGGGAATCGTCCTGGACCGGTAACTGAGTGGCCGCGTCTTCGGAAGCCGATTCGCTATCAGGTTTATGAGGAGTTGGGATTTTGGATTGAGGGTCGTCAATTCGATTGACCTTATCTTCTGTCACAGCCGGAACAGCCGCGGCTGGGGCTGGCTTTTTGATTTGCTCGACCTTGGTTTCGACTTCAGCCTGTGATGAAGCCGTCATCTCGTAGGTGTCGTCGTATCGAGAGACATAATCGGGACTCTTGGCCCGTTCCAGCTCTGCCTGGAATTCGCGTATCACATGATCCTGAATCGACTCGCGGCAATCGGCGTTAATCGGGTGAGCCACATCAGCATACAAGCGTGCCCGGCCCTGATGATCGAACGCCACATGATGATTGGGTTGACGCTTGCCACACTGGTTGCAGAAGCGGGCGCGCAAGTGATTCTTGAATCGGCATTCGGGACAGTTGCCAGTCAATTTCCGACTGGGCATGGCCACAAAGGGGCCGCTGTTGCCATCAATGATTTTCAAGTCCCGGACGACAAAACTATTGTCAAAAGTGACACTGCAGAATGCGCGAAGCCGATCCTCGGAATTCTCCATCAATTTGACTCTGATTTCGGTGATTTTCACGGTTGCATCCTTAAGGACTCTGGCGAGTCGATTGGAATGGAAGTAGTTGATGACAAAAAACGCGGCAGGAAGTGAGCCTCGATTCAAGAACTCTTGCCGATCGTTTTGCTGTCAGGCGATTATTAAAAATGCCAAAATAAGTCGAGCCGCTACCGGTCAGTTGGTGGCCACAACAACCCAGACGGGAATACTCAAATTTCAGCCGATCTACCCATTCGTTGAAGCGACCAGCCGCCGATTCCAAACGGTTAAATAAACTTCGACCCAACGCAGCCAGCGAGCCGCCTGCCAAAGCGCTTCGCAATGCCGTCGAGCCGGTCGGCACCGCGGGTACTTCAGCCAGTGAGTAAACCTGTCCTGTGGGAAACCCGATCGGCGGTTTGACAAGAACCAGCCAGGGACGAAGTCGATTAGGAATCTTGGAAACCTTTTCACCTCGCCCTTCGCAGAGTGAACAGGAATTCCCCAAAAAAAATGGAACGTCACTGCCCAGTTCGGCTGCGATTTCCACAAGTCGCGAGTGAGGCCACTGCACCTGCCACAGACGATTCGCCAGACGCAATACCGTCGCCGCATCCGAAGAAGCGCCACCAAGTCCAGCTTGTGAGGGAATTCTTTTCACCAGTTCTATTCTGGCCGGTTGCTCAATTCCCGCTCGTTCGCGAAATTTTTGTAGAGCCTGAACAGCCAGATTCCTATGATCTGCAGGTACTTCTTGATCAAATCCAGAATGTGGATCGAAGAGTATTTGGATTTGACGATTTGCGCTGGATGCCTGTTCGTTGCCCGTTGGCGACGAACCAGTCGTCAAAGAACCAGTTGTCAATGAAACCGTGTCACACAAACCAACTGTCGCAATGACTGTTTCAATGTCATGAAAGCCATCATCGCGCCTTGCCAGCAGTTCCAAATGCAAATTAACTTTGGCAGGAGCATTCGCAGTTAAAACATGTCCTATCAAATCCCTCTACTCCCGGTGAAATTCTAAACGCTTGAGAGAACAAAACAATTTGACTAATTGCCAATTCTCATATCGCAAACTCAAATTCAAGCTGGAGTTATGACGACTAAACTGATGTACAATCTCTTTGTTCCAACCTCGTTTATCCAGACTGCCTAGACTTCTGTGTTTTCGACAAATTCGGTGCGAATCGCCACAAATTGACTACAAATGATCCAAACATGAATAAGCGTCAGAAAAATAAGCCAAGCTCAGATAACGAGCCTAACAACAACTTTCTTGGATTATTTAAGGCAGCTGGCTGCGGCATATGCATGGGAATGGCTGATGTGGTGCGGGGAGTTTCGGGCGGAACTGTGGCTTTAG
>CAZOXC010000796.1:0-2169 GCA_964583205.1 uncultured Pirellulaceae bacterium
CTATCGGGGCTGGCCCGGCTTGTGGGTTATTGGGCTTCGCTGATTTTGTTACCACCTGATCAACTGCCTTCTTCAATTCTTCAAGCTTCGATGGTTCTACAGGCTGAACCGGCTTGGTTTGTGTTTCTACCGGTTCCAAAACTCTATCCGAAGCAATTGAATCGCGGGAAACCGCAGGAGGCTGCACGCTTGGCAATGTCAGGTCTTCAGGCTCATTAGCGGTAAAGCCTGTTTGCACTGGTTCGCTGGCAAGGTTTACCGTTTTCAAGTTGGGCACTTGGACATCTGGAAAATCCGACAGTGTCGAATGGATCCGGCTAGCGATTGCGTTGACCGAATCCGCTTGCAAGTCATCCGGGATTTGAGGCATGGAAACCAGGTTCGAATCTGTTTCGACATTCTCTTGAATATCGGCCGCAATTGACCTGCTTTGAGGCTGATAGTCAATTCCGCGGAAATTTTGACTCTCATTCTCACGCGATTTGGCCATTAATTCATGCAAGGATGGCGTGTTTCGAGGTTCTTTGGATTCCAGTCTCCGCGATGCCCCGGAACCTGCGCCGGAACCTGCACCAGAACCTGCACCTAGAATGTTCTCGTCGGTATCAGGTGCCTCTGAATCATCTTGAACTGAAATCTGTCCAGCAAGACCCGCCCGAAGTTGCTGGCTAACTACATCGGTTTCAACTTTTGGAATTTCAGGAGTATTCGACTCAAATCCAGTTTGGTTGGAATAGGTCGGAGTTGCCAGTTCAAAGGTACTTTCAAATGTATCTGCTTCGCCCGTTCGAGTATCGATTGATGAATCCATTGCAGGAATGGTCTCAGTTGAACCAGGTTTGTTTGTTACCTGATCAACAACCTTTGGTTGATCTTTGGCTGCTGGCTTTTCAACTGGCACAGGCACAGCAACTTGGGGACTGCCCACTGCAACGGTCTGTTGATAGGGCACGCCTCTTTGGAAAACCGTCTGGCTCTGCGAAGCGGCCTTTGCTGCTGCAGTTTTGTTTTCACTCTCTGAACTGGCCACTGTCGCCGGATCGACTTTCGGTTCATTTGACTTTGGTACGTCAGCAGCTACTTTACTCTTGTTTACCGCACCAAGATTGGCTGCCCCCAATTCGGTGGCACGTGGACTGTCTTTTGGTTTGGTTTGAACATCAGCTGCTTGTACAGTTGCCGTCTGCACTTTGGGCGTCTGCACATCTGCTGTCTGAACATTGGCTGTCTGTACTTTAGGCGCCTGCACTTTGGCTGTTTGCAGCTTGGCCGACTGCACATCGGCTGCCTGCTGGGCGCTGGCTGAACCGGAAGAGGTCAGTGGGACTGGTTGAATTGGTGCACTTGGGTACCGGCCGGGACCGGCAGTTGTTTGTGGAGTCCTGCCCGGATTCGGCGTCGCTGGATTCTGATTTCCGTTATTCTGTCCCGCTGGCGATCGCGGTCGAGGCTGAGAAGGTCTGGCAGGTTGTCCATTGGGAGGTGGGGTTGGAGTCAGCAACAACAACAAACCGGTACCGATCACAAATCCGCCAACCAGTCCACCTAGAATGACCGTGAGTTTTCTGGGGCCAGCGGGCTTGGATCCCACAGAAGCTTCGTCCAGTTTCTGGATCAAATCAACTTCCAAGGCACCTTCTCTCAAGGCCTGCGCTACTTCCAACCGGGCGATTGAGTCAGCGTGGGATTTTCGCCGTTGATCGTATTCGTTGTTGAGTGTGCCATAACCGACACGCATCGCCGCAAGTTCATCGAGGCGTTTACTGAGCTGTTTGAACTGCTGTTCCATCGAGGAAATTTCACCAGCGAAGATATTCTGCTGAGTCTCCAGACCAGCCAACATCGTGACCAGTTCCTTGTTGACCTGCCGCTCGATATCACGAACTGCTTTGGACGCAGAGCGCAAACGCGGATGGTCACTTCCATATCTTCCAGACAAATTCATGCGATTCATCCGGGCATCAATCAATCCGTCCTGCATTCGTTGCAGCGCGGGCATCAGCGATAACACTTCCGCAGGCGTGGCCAGAAATTTTTCCGTATCGCCCAATGCTTCCTGCAAACTCTGGACTTGCCGAGATAATTTTTCCAGCTCAAGTTTTCTGGGGCGAATTTCGGAACGGATGTCGGCCAGTTGGCGGCTTAAATTTCCCTGACTGGAAAATTGCT
>CAZOXC010000797.1:0-2159 GCA_964583205.1 uncultured Pirellulaceae bacterium
GACGATAGTGCAAATCGTGATTACGGTTATGGTCGTGAAATGATCTGAAAGATACTTCAAACCAAATAAGAACATTGGGACTCCCATGAGGAGCCCAAACAAGAAAAACAACACGTCACGGGAAGCACTTCGCATCGGTTTGGTTCGGTCTGTCACGTTCTCGGCCATCACGCAACCCTCCAGATTTCTTGGCCGCTATAGCCGGGTGTGTTTTGTCTGCCAGCGGATTTGAAGAACGCTGGATACGTAACGTCCACTCGATCTTTGACAGCAGCCAACTCCGCTGCGATGGAGCGGTGGTATTCGAGGAAATCGGCACGGAATGATTCTGGCTCTGTACTCATGACTGGTCCTTCCCGTCGAAAAGGGTCGGATCGGATTCCGAGTTCGCACCTTCAAGTTGCCGTCCGAACAGCGAACCGTTGCCGCTGCTCAGTTTGAGCTTTGTGGTTGCCTTGCGACGAAGTGCCGTCGATGGCGGCGTGGTTGTGGTCACGATGTATTGGTAGGGCACGTCGTCGCCGTCACTTGTGTCCTGCATCATGGATGCGGCGACATCCAAAAGGCGTTCGTAGATGTGAACATTCAGGTCGGCCTCTCGTGGACTGTCGTGAACAAGAAAGCCGGGGTGATTCACACCGGGTCTCGAACTCTCTGCGAGTAGTGCGATGTCGGCCAGCAATACCGCAAGAGTTTCGTATGCCTCACCGTAGAGCGAGTTGCCTCGACTGATCCGAAAGTTGACGCCATCTTCCTCAACAATGAACTCTCCCTTGAATTCGGGATTGATCGTTCGTTGCACGATGTTGTTGAAGTCCTTCCTGAATTGCTTTGCTCGCTCGTTTTGTTGAGCAATGACTTCATTCAGTTTTTTCTTCGCCTTCTCGATCTTCTTTCCTGTCGCCTTCTCTTCCTTCATAAGCGATGTGAGGTCGCTGTTTGACTCCGTGCCATTCAGAATGTTGTTCCATTTTCGTAACTCGCCTGAGACCGATGGCAATCGACTGATCAAGTTGTTCAGCGCTAATCGTCGCTCTAAGAATTCGTTCTTTTGATCGTTGAGTTCGTCAAGACGTGCCTGCAACTGTTCAATGGGTGCCTGTTGGCGCTTTGCTTGCGCCGCCAGTTCGCTTGCCACTTGCTCTCGGTCGGAAACTTCTCGGACGGTCTTTGATCGCTGCTCGGTTAACTGCTGATCCAGTACGGCAATCCGGGCCTGCACGTTGTTGCAGTCGCCGACCAAACCACCACCGGGACAAAGTGTGAACTTTCGGTCCTCGATCCTTTGCTTCGTGTTCTCAAGGTTGTGCAGAAGAGCATCGTTTCCATCCGTGGTGACTTCACTCGCAGCCGACTGCTGGTCACTCATTTCGGATCGTTCCAACAACGAAGCCGCTGCGAGACTGATCTGCCGATCCAGTGGCGTAAGTTGCTTGCTGATCTCGGCAACTTCGTCATGCAGCGATTGCAACCGCTGGTCAGCAGCCTGCGAAACACCAAACAACTGATCCTGATCAATGGGAGCGTCTGTGGCGTCTTCTACTCCAAACTCGTTAGTCAGCGTTGTTCGCAGTCGAGTGATCTGAAGACTCGGTTCCAATTCCTTCTCTTTGATCTGGGCTCGAATCTGTGGCGAAGATTCTTCGAGTCGTTCCAACTTCGTCCTTAGCTTAGGCTCGTCGGGATCGAGCAGGCCGAGAATCGCTCTCACACACAAACTGGCATCAACTTTTGGTTTGGCGAACTTTGGCGTGGAGGACTCACTTCGGCTGTGCCGCCAATTCCAAAAACGGTCGTATCGGCTCTCCTGATCCCGGCTGCACATAGCCAGTAGATGCAGCCATTGAATGGAATGGCCGTTGGACAACACCTCTCGTTTGGGAATGCCGTCAAAGGCAACACGCTCCAATTCCTCAGTTAGTGTCGAATAGTTTTTCGGATCATCCGCATCGACAAGTTCTGACAAGGGGGTCTGTTGTTTGGCGTAATCCTTCCCTCGCTGTCGGAGCGAACGCAGCACAGACCATTCGACGCCATCCACTTCGATCACGGCTCCGACGTATGAAGTTGGAAAGCAGTTTCGGACTTCCTCTGCCACATGGTTTTGCCCGAACGTTTTCTCACCGAGACAATAGCGGAGCAATCGGCAGACGGTCGTT
>CAZOXC010000798.1:0-2153 GCA_964583205.1 uncultured Pirellulaceae bacterium
GTCCCATTTCGCACTTCAATTCGCATTTCCCAAACACGAGACTGAGTATTGATTCGCACAACCTCTCCCTTCGACAGCGTTGCAAGCTCGTTGTAACGCATCCGTATCTCTTGCTCCAAAGCACGGAGGTCGTCTTCCGTGATTCGCATCCCTGTGACTGTGAGGCTCGGAATATCCGTTCCACCTCGGTCTCCAAATGTAATCAATGGTTCATTCATTTCTTGTTCCGATTCGTTCTTATTTGATTGAGTGTTATGGGGCTTACCACGCAGTAAGCTCGAAATCGATGACTAACCTTTCACGTGGCAGTGCCACCCATCTAGGCGTTTGAAGTCGCGACTGAGTGTTTTGATTAGATGCGCGAGTTCCTCTGCGTTGAGATTCGGCGCAAGAGGCTGGTGGGCCATTCCGTAAATGAGCGAGAGCAACAGCAATGGCACTAGGTTGAACGGAGCCGGCTGCGCGTTCGACCGTAAGACATGAGCACTCTGCCCCTCGTGCTGAACGAGTTTTGTCGTTTGGAAGCCCAACGCGGAAACTGGGACAATACTGGCGGATCGCACAATGTCGCATCCTTCAATGAAGTCTGCTGCTTGGTGAAAAGTGTTCTTCAAGGACACTTGATTCAGTTTGCGCGCCTGAGTCTCCGTCTCAAAGCGCGCGTCAAGTTTTGTCGGCACAATTAGCACGGACATCGGACGACTGTCGGCACGATAACAGCTTGCGATACGTAGATAGTCGCATATCGAGTTGCGGTCATAGTCAAACTGGATTTTTTGCTCGGCAGTCATCCTTCCACCGTGACATGGAACGTCCGACCACAAAACATCGCATTTAGCAAGGTCTGTGACATAGTCTTCGTATTGGGACAACCTATTTATGTCAGATCGACGGGTCGTGTTCGTAAGCACTTGCCCTACCACCTCGCGAAACGCAAACCGAACAAGTGCACGATTTCCACGAAACAAGAAGAAGTCAAACTCGGTCGGGTCAACCGTTGTGATCGCTCCGGGAGGCGTTCGCAGTTGATGAAGAATCTTCTCAAGCGCTTGCATACGCTCGTTGGTTTCCAGCGGCGAACGCAAGCCGAAGTAGTAGCCAGACGAAAGTCGAAGACGAAGCAGTTCGCGAAATAGCATCAGGAACTTCACCGATTTGCCTGCACGTGAACGCCCGATTACTCCAAGTCGAACGCACATCATTTGACTTTCATCGATTGGAGGAAGGGTCGGGGTGTGAGAGATGGTCGTGGACATGATTGAACTCAAGGGTTTGAAGTGTGAGTGGGAAAGGAGATGTCTAGGCGGAATCCCTTCCCACCCAACATCAAGTCAACGGAATCAAACATCTACTTTTGCTGAACAATCTCAAGTAGTGTCCTTTTACGAGGTCCAGTGCTTGAACCATTCGTAGCTACCGGCGGAGGCTCAACCGCTGGCGTCGAAGAAGCGGTCTCCGATTCAGACTCCTGCTCTGGCGAAAGCGCGCGTCGAACTTTGCTGATGCTAGCGTCGAGTTCAGACAAGGCGTCTTGGATTGTCTGCACCTGAGCATTCACCCCAGAAAGTTCAACGACCTTGGCCGTCAGATGTCCTACTTGCCACACGAAACGAATCAGCTCCGTAGTAACGAGTCCGACAACCGCGACAACCGCGCCAATGATTAACCAGCTCCAGCCCGGCTGCAGAAGTGGTGAATCTATCGATTCGATTGTGTCTCGAATTGGTTCGACATACTCCTGGACTAGGTTTGGAACATTGGTTGGCGAGAGGAATCCGATCCCAGCCAAGACAATTCCACACGCAATGCATGAGACGACCAGCCAAAGAATGGCTTGAAGGACAAGTGCGCGTGCCCTGCGAAACGGCAAGGCAAGCAATCCCAAAGTCGCGAGCATGACAATACCTGAAACTTGATACCACATAGTTCACCTCCTATTAGTTAGGACGAATTGGAATGAGCTTGTTGAGGTATCGTTCCAACAAGCTCGTGTTATGAGTCAGCTGCAAGTACGCGAAGCAGCAAACGAAGAAGACAGCCGATAACATTGACACCCCAGAAGGGCCAAAAATGGCGAGGGACGCGCTGACCGGCAGAGATTTGACGATGTTGATCCAGACATGCCCGGATCCGTGGCCCGTACGAATGTCAAT
>CAZOXC010000799.1:0-2152 GCA_964583205.1 uncultured Pirellulaceae bacterium
CATGTGAGTTGCCTGTTGCTGGTGCGAGACGATTTCTGGATGTCGGCGGCCAAATTCATGTCGCAGCTTGATATGAAAATTCAGGAAGGCGTAAACTCGCTGGCGATACCGCTGTTTGATCGCAAACATGCTCGCAAGGTTCTCAGAGCCTATGGGCGTGCCAATCTTGCAATTCAAGGTGACCTGACACAGGATCAAAACCGCTTTGTACGGACCGCAGTCAACGAACTTGCCGACAACGGCGAAGTGATCCCGATTCACTTGTCATTGTTTTCGCAGATGATGGATTCGGATTCCTGGCAACTTCAGAAGCTCAAGCAGTTGGGTGGCTGGCAGGGAATTGGCGTCAAGTTTCTGGACAAGATGTTTGCCGATCGACGAATTGCCAAGTACTCGGACCTCTGTCGCAAAGTTCTCAGAGAGTTGTTGCCGGCGTCGAACTCGAAAATCAAAGGCGTGCGGAAGTCGCTGGGCGAGTTGGCCGAGGCGACTGAAATGGAAGGACGCGTTGATCAGTTGCAGAGTATTCTGGAGGTTCTGGATCGGGAATTTCGAGTGGTTTCTCTGACCGAGTTGCAGGAAGACAATGCGACTGAGTCCCACTACCAGTTAACACACGACTTTCTGATTAATCCAATTCGCAAGTGGATTACGCAACAGGAAAAACAGACCTGGCAGGGTCGCGCCAATATGCGGATGGCTGAGTTGTCGGCTCAATGGCAGGTCGAAAAAGATCGTCGATTCATGCCCAGCCTGCTGGAATATCCGGCGATTCTGCTGGGTGTGGATCGCAAAAGTTGCAAAGGGCCGGAGCTTCAGTTTTTGAAACGGGCTCACAGGTTTTATGGAGCTCGTATCGCAGTCGTTTTGTTGGGTTTGACCGCGGTGTTGTTTACAGGCAAACATCTTTGGAACGGGATCCAGGATAACGCTGCCAGAAGTCGAGCCGGTGTGTTGTTGGCGGCAGCACCCCAGGAAGTCGACATTCATATGGAAGCACTGAAAAATTATGATTTCGGTGTGATCAACGAAGTGTTCGATGAGCAGCTGGCTGGTTCTTCGCGCGACCAGAAGACTTTGCATTCATTGATTGCCAAAGCTGAATTTTCGTCTGCTGCCGATTATCCTTTGGGCGATCTACTGGATTCGATCGAATGGGCCAAAGAGACCAGCAGCCTGAATGTAATTCGAGCCGTTCAAACACTCTCACTAAATGGGCGGCGACAGGAAATACTGGATGAACTGGAGACTCGTTTCAACGAAACCCAGTCCAACGATCAAAAAGTTCGTCTGGCGATCACCGCGATGCATGTAGGTGAATTGAAGTTGATAAATTCGATGGTGGCCTACCGCAAACAACCGGAATTGCGCGAGCGGTTGATTGATTTGTTTCCCAGGTGGCACGGCGACCCGAGTACATGTATTGAGTTGATTGATCGTGAATCGGAACCAGCGCTGCTGAGTGGTTTGATCAAGATGGTAGGTCAGATAACGTCCACGATGTCGGATCTGCAGCAGGAAGAGTTAGCTCGGATCGCCCGAACCAGAATAGGCGACTCGCAGACGCCGGGCGTGTATTCCAGTTTTGAATGGCTGTTGGGTCAACTGGATCAGGATGTTCCCGAGAATCTGGGCAGAGCATCCAATGGTTCCTGGATGATCGAATCCTACCTGCATGGAACGAGCAAAGTTGCGTTTTTGCGAGTTGATCCCCAAGTCGTACCAGGATTGAAAAAGGGAGCAACGGACAAAGTCGTCGAAATGATGCAGGATAAACCCAATTGGCGTGCCGAGAACGAATATCTGAGCGAAGGGTTTTATATGGCGTCTTCCGAAGTCACGGCAGAATTGTTTTTCGAATACGTGCGATCGCTCGACAATGAAAACTCAACTCGCCAATATTTCCAAACGAATCGAAGCAATTTGCTTGAACACGAAAGTCAATTGCCAATCATCTATGCCACTTGGTACGAAGCCTGTGAATTCTGTAATTGGTTGAGTAGGCAGAAAGATCTTCAAGAGTATTACAAGCCAAGTGAATTTGAATTTGGTCCGCAAGTGATACCGACATGGGAAGAAATTCCAGAAGCGAACGGATATCGCCTTCCGACGAATTTGCAGTGGGATGCAGCGAATCGTGCCGGAACAGAGA
>CAZOXC010000800.1:0-2148 GCA_964583205.1 uncultured Pirellulaceae bacterium
TCAAGAAGGTGGTGAATGGTTCCCGGCAGAACAACTTTTTCCTCTGATTTCCGGCGCTAAACCGGTCGTGAATCCTAGTTCTCAAACGATCTATGTTAACGAAACCAATTCGCCGGCTTCTGGAAATCCATTTGCAACACCGACCGCGCCAACCCAGTTTCATCCTCAGCATCTTGGCAGGCAACTGCAGCCTCACAATGGTGGAGCGATTTTGACCCTGGGCATCCTTGGTTTTATGTGCTGTCTGGTGTTTGGAATCGTGGCCTGGGTGATGGGCTCTCGGGACTTGAAAGCAATCAACCGTGGCGAGATGGACCCCAGCGGCAAAGGCCTGGTAATGGCCGGCTACATTTTAGGGATCGTTTCCGTCGTGACCCAACTCGGCCTCATCGCACTGAGTTGCGTCGCTGATGGACTTTAGGCGACAGGCTTTACACGCCGATCTTACGAGGCGAACTTTACGAGGCGGATTTCAGGCAAGGACTATTTTCCGCGAACTTGGCTTCCGTTAATCATGCCCGCGTTAATCATGCCCGCGTTAATCATGCCCGCGTTAATCATCCCCGCGTTAATCATCCCTGCGGAGATCCACGTTGTCCATTTGATACAACGAAGTAAACCAATCGATCCATGGTTGTTCGTCGTAATCAAATGACTTGCCAGAAATTTTTTGCAGCGCCCGAAGCACGGTTTCGTTTCGCGAGTTGACTTGCAGGAATTCAGGCTGATCATCGCCGTTTTGAAATCTACTGACATTTCCATCCTGATCAAACCCAACATTCGTATTTCCCTGTTGCTTACGGGGATTTCGAATTCTGTGAGTGGTATTCAAGCCATCAATCAGCGGGCGAATCGCAACTTCCTGGCCCAGCACCCCGATCATAAAGCCCGCTCGTCGCACCAGTTCCGGTGACGTCGAATCGGATGGATTCATAAAGGGAAACATCGCCTGTGTCGTCACGACAGGGTCAAAGTGATCCTGACTTAACATGGTCAGTGCCAAATCCTGCACCGATCCGTCAGGTTCGTTCAAGTAAATCTGGATTAGCTTGCGATGAGCGTTAGAATTCTGCATGGCTCCCAGTGACCGCACTATCAACTCGCGAAACTGTGGAACCTTTTCATCGTCGTAATAATCGGACAATGCCGCGATCGCTCGGGGGTCCTGAATGTTCTCCATTTGCTGCCGGGCATCGACCATATTCTCGTTCATAAACGTTTTACGAATCCGTTTGATCTTCTGCCGCCATTCACCTTTCAATTCCCGAAACTGCTGTTCGGCTTCCAGGTTTTCAATCCCTTGAGGCAGAACCCAGCGGTTGCGATATTTAACATAGCCCTGAGCGGAGAAAAAATGATCGCGTAAAATCCATTCCTGATTTTCAAACTTACCATAACCGAGCAAATTCCGAGCTTCGGCACATTCAGGATCAAGTTCTATGATCCGGCGCAAATGAAATTGGCGCTGACGGGGCAACGTGTTTTCGCGACACCAGATTTGCATTCGCCAGTGCCCGTCAAATGAATCTGATGTAGCGGCCAGCTCCTGCAAGTAATTCTCATAGTTATGATTCGGACGACGGACTGACTTGACCACGCGTCGATCAAGTTTCATTTGGGTTCCGTCTTCTTGAGTCAGGATAAAATACTGCCGCCCATCTCGTTCGATTTCTTTCACCGACCCTTCCAGGATCGCGCCTGAATACAGCAGAACCGAATCGCTTGACTTTGCCTCGTCGAATATATCATTCGAGCTATTCGGCTGAGCGAGAAGAAATGAGGGATGTAAGAATGTCACCAACGCAGCAATTGCGCAGAAACAAATACAGTAGATGTTGTTCGAAAACTCTGCAGAATTCATATCGCAACTCCTTTGCGCGTTGGGCGCTTGCCGACAGCCTCTCCCCAGTTGCTGTGTCTATAGATTATACAATCCCCGAAAATCGGGAACATAATTCTTCTCAGAATTACTCTTGAATATCGGCCGAATTGCGACGGCGTCGCGAGCGGATTGTGGAAAAACCGACAATCGCACCGAAAATAAACAAACTCGATGAGGGTTCGGGGACCGAGTTGAATCGAAAGGCAAATCCAAAGTCGGTGGAAAAATCGCCCACGTTGGAAACTTCCAGAGTATAAGTTCCCGCT
>CAZOXC010000801.1:0-2148 GCA_964583205.1 uncultured Pirellulaceae bacterium
ATATCTGGCCCTGCCGGTTTAGTTCTCGAGTGATCGCCTCCTTGACCAGATTTTCATCGAATCGCGACACTTTGGTTTGCACCGGGATTCGATCTGCTGGCGCGACGGTCAAGTTTGAAATGTCACGCACACCCACCATCGACATGTGCAGCGTCCTGGGGATGGGCGTGGCGCTCATGGTCAAAACGTCAACTTCCATTCGCAGGTTTTTCAAACGCTCTTTGACACCGACTCCGAATCGTTGTTCTTCATCGATGATCACAATTCCCAGGTTCTTAAAGTTGACATCCTTGGAAACAATTCGATGTGTACCAATCGCAATGTCGACCGAGCCTTCATTGAGTGCCACCAGGGTCTCTTTTTGTTCTTGCCGAGATGCGAAGCGACTGAGTCGAGCGATCTTGATCGGGTACTCGGCCATGCGTTCGCGAAAGGTTCGATAGTGTTGTTCGGCCAGGACGGTGGTTGGGACCAGCACGGCAACCTGATGCCCACTCTCGACGGCTTTGAAAGCGGCTCGCATCGCGACTTCGGTTTTGCCGAAACCAACGTCGCCGCAAAGCAAGCGATCCATTGGTTTTTTGGATTGCATATCGCCCTTGATGGCCTCGATTGCGGTCAACTGATCTTCAGTTTCGTGGTAGGGGAACGACTGCTCAAATTCGAATTGCCACTGGGTATCCGCGCCGTGTTCGATTCCCGGTTTTGATGCTCGAGCGGCCTGAAGCTCCAGCATTTCCGCCGCTAAATCGGCGACCGAATCTTCTGCTGCTTGTTTTTGTTTGGCCCAGGATTTTCCGCCAATTTTCGCCAGTTTCGGCGTGGTTTTGACGCCGCCAACGTACTTTTGAACCAGCCCGATTTTGTTGACCGAAACATAGACCTTGGTGCCACCTGAAAATTCAATTTCCAGATGCTCGCTTTGATGACCATCGTGCTCAAGCAACTTCAGGCCTCGGTAACGACCGATTCCGTGGTTCAGGTGCACGACCAGGTTTCCGCTCTTCAAGTCTGAAAAATTTTCAACTCGCCGGCTACTGCGGCGACGCCAGGAACGACGCAAATCCGATCGTTGGAACAGTTGATCGCAGCCCAGCACAATCGAATCCACGTGGCGAAGGCGAAAACCTTCTTGCACAAATCCGACGCTGGTGTGCAGGCGACCCGTCAGGAACGCCTGGGTCGAGTTAAGAATTTCTTCGACTCGATTGATTTCGGCTTCGGAGTTTGCGACCAGATAAACTTGTTGATCAAGTGCCATCCGCTCCAGTTCAAATTTGATCTCGCTCAAGTCCCGTGTGAACTGGCCCAGTGTCTCTGCGGGCAGCAAACATTGTGGATCAATCATTCCCACAGCCAGTCGGTTGGCGGTTGCCAGTGGAAAACGGGCCCACTCTAGTTGGACCTGGTCGAACCCCAGAATGTCACCTTGGTTTTCGGTTCGTTCAACAAATGACTTGGCAGTTTCAGCCAGTTCGTTGGGTTCGATCAACAGGACCAGCGTTTTTTCAGGAAGGTAATCCAGTAGCGTTGTTTTTTGTGTGACGCTGGTAGGCAGCGAGCTAATTTGGATCGCACCACACTTTTCGATGCTCCGCTGAGTGCCCACGTCGAAGTAGCGAATGGAATCGATTGTGTCATCGAACAACTCGATGCGAACGGGCTTGATCGCATCCGGCGGGAAGATATCCAGGATTCCGCCTCGACTGGAAAATTCGCCCGGCAAGGCAACGGCGGAAGTTGGATGGAATCCGGTTTGCGCCAGCCAGTCACGAGTCTCGTTCAGGTCAATCGTGTCGTTGACCGAGAACTTGCGAATCTGATTGGCAAACTCCTGTCGACTCTGCACAGCCTGCATCAATCCGGTGATGGAAGCCAGAGTGACTTGAGGAAGATTGCCCTCGATCGCGATGTCCCGTAACAGCCTTAGACGCTGCCCGAATTGTTCGTCTGTAGCCAATTCGGCGATGCCCAGATTGGGGCAAGCCGGGAATGTTCCCACATCATCAGCGCCGAAAGTGGCGAGGGCCTCAATGGTCGGCTCAAGTTCCGTGCCGGTAGGAAACACGGCCAGGATCGAACTGAAACGCTGCTTGGCCAACTCGGCGAACAACAGCAAGAAAGCCAGCCCCCAAGACGAACCAATAA
>CAZOXC010000802.1:0-2147 GCA_964583205.1 uncultured Pirellulaceae bacterium
CCCTCTCCACAATCAGCTTCTCCAACGACTCGTTTTTGACGATGCGGGCATAGTCAAGCGCCTGGCCAAGTGCAAATGCGGAATCGGGATGAACGCCTGTGCGAATCGGATAGGCTAACTTGGGGAGATAATCGTTGGTGCGTTGAACGATGATTTCTTCCAGAGGGCGCATGTTTTCACGCCATTGGTTTCCTTGTTCATCGTCCCACGTTTCCAATTCGGCGACCAACCTAAACGCCCAGGCCCAGCCATACATCCGCTCGAAACTACGATTGTGGCGCGCTCGAAAATACTCGGCTTCCTTTTCCAGGTTTTCCTGAGTGAGATGCTGAGCAAGTTTCGCTCGCACTTCCTCGGCGATCGAGCATTCCGGATACTCCTTCAACAATCGAACCAGCATCCAGTGGCCATGGATCGAACTATGCCAGTCGAAGCAACCATAGAACGCCGGATGCATTTCCCGAGGAGTCCGAACTGATTCGGCATCGACCATCACATTGGAAGGCTTGTTGGGATATTCAATATCCATTCCATCCAAAGCCAGCCGAGCGAACCGTTCGACTTGCGCGTCGGTCATCTGCTCACCAAGTTTTGGATATTCCTGTGCCATCATGTTCGAGCTCATGCAAACAAAGACCTGCAGACTAAAAATCGCGAATACGATCGCAATGCGGGAACAAAACACTGCCGATTGCGTCGAAAATGAGAAATTCATGGTAAGTTCCTTGTAACGACCTTTGGTTGCATCGTGTTGAATACCTGTAATTGGCCGATTCTCGCAGCGATAAATCGTCCACTTGGTAAATTCAACAATTGCCCTGCAACCAAGTTCTTATTCAAATTTTGGTTTTCCATGACCATAATAACCAGTGTCACAGGCAACGCACACAGCACATCATATTTTGGTTTTACCTTTTGTAGTCGGCCGGTAATACCAGAATCAATCGTGCGCAACCCCATCGAAAATCCCTATGTCGTTTGACCCCTACAAAGAATGGCTGAATCTTGATCGCTCCAGTGAGACGATCGATTCTTATGCATTGCTGGGATTGTCCAGATTTGAAACTGACAAAGAAAAGATCTCGGTCGCCGCTGGAAAACAACTGTCCTTGCTCAGAGCAGTGATGCCGGGCGAGCACACGATCTTGTGGACTCGGCTGATCGATGAAGTTGAATCGGCAAAAAAATGTTTGTTGGACGACAGCGCCAAAGCCGCCTACGACCAGGCACTTCAATCTGGCCAAGCACCGAATATCCCAGCCGCTCAAGCAACTCCGCCAGCAGCGCCAGTCGCTCAAGCACCCCCAACTCCGTCGGTCGCACCTCCAGCAGCGCCAGTCGCGCAAGCAGCTCCGCCAGCCGCGCCAATTGCTCCGGCAGTCGCGCCAGTTGCTCCGGCAGCCGCGCCTCCACCAGCAGCACCGCCAACCGCGCCGCTCCAGGCTGGCTCTTCAATGCCAAGTCCACTGGGGAGTCAACAGCCGGCTGTTGGCGTGAAAACGGGAAAGTCTTTTCACCGCAAAAAAAAGAACAGCATGGGACCAGTGATTCTGGCTGGATTCGGGTTGTTGAGTATTGCCGGAATCGTGGGGGCAGTGGTTTTCGCAATGAACCGCCCCCAGCAATCGGTAGTTGCCAACAATGCAGCAGCGGAAAACAACGAGTCAGCCACAAATGATTCGAATTCCAACACAATGTCGAATTCCGACCCGGATAACAACAACCAACAGCAAGCCGATTCGAACAATGTCGATTCCGAGTCAGCCAACAATTCGTCGACCGACAACAACAACGACGGTAGTGAGAACGATAACGATACCGGCAATGACAACAACAACGAAAACGAAACGACGGATTCGAATGATTCCTACAGCATGCCAGAGGAATCCAACGAAAATTCCAACGAAAATTCCGATACGATTCCGGCGCTGAAACCGGCGGCGCGCCAGAACCTGGCACGCTTGCTCAATTCCGGGCGATGGTGCCTGGCCGATGGCGATTTGGAGTTAGCCGAATTGAAATTCCAACAAGCTCGTGAATTGGCAGAAGATCATCAGGAGGACGAATTTACGTCAGCTCATACTCGGACACATTCGCTTTACTCGGACATGATTGGCGAATTGGAGGCCGGCTGTGCTCGATTGCAG
>CAZOXC010000803.1:0-2145 GCA_964583205.1 uncultured Pirellulaceae bacterium
TCCCAGCGCAAAGATCTTTGTGCAAGAAACATTATGCAAGGAACACTATGCAAGAAACATTGTGCAAGTCACATTGTGTCGCAATTCTGACAAACAACAAGTTGGCGACAAGCTAATTATCGACCATCTGATCAATGATTGCCCGGCAAAAGTCTGCCAGGTCAGGTGGCCGGCGAGCCGTAATCATGTGCCGGTCGACAACACAGGGCTCGTCCACCCACTGCACACCGGCATTAATCATGTCATCTTTGATTCCGGGCGTACTGGTACAGCGAAATCCCTCAAGTATTTTTGCCGAGATCGGAATCCAGCCTGCATGGCAAATAAACGCGATCGGTTTTTGTTGCTCATGAAACCAGCGAGTCATTTCGAGCACCCGTTCGACTCGCCGCAGTTTGTCCGGCATGAATCCGCCAGGAATCACAAACGAATCAAAAGTTGTAAAGTCAACCGAGTCGATTGTGGTGTCCGCAGTGCAAGGATAACCGTGCTTGCCAGAATACTGTTTGACTTCGAGCCCCGCGACGACAAACTGGGCACCCTCTTCTTCCAGTCTCAGTTTGGGGTACCAGAGTTCCAAATCTTCATAGATATCATCGACGATTGACAAGAATCGTTTTCCCTTAAGCTTCAAGCGACCGCTCCCGGTTGGATTTGATTGGTTGATTGGTTGTGCACCAATGTCGCCAATCATCTAACGGGGAGCAAGGCCGGGGGTGCTCTTTGGTTGTGCCGGCGCCAGCCTACCGCTTTTGCTGGTGATCGTGTTGGTCGTCGTGCTGGTCACTTTCTTTATCACTGCTTTGATCGTCCGAAGAATCCGCGTCCGCTTCTGGTTGCTCCGCCATCTTTTGGTAAGAGGCTTTGGCAAACTCGAGATACTCTTCCAGCGTGCCCATGCCAACGGCGGCCCGTCGGCGATTCACATCTTCGGGAAATTCAATATTGTCGGGTTGGAAATCGTTGCCCATTTGAGTGCCATACCATTGCGGTTTACCTTCGCCAACGAGTACTCGGTCGACCAGGTAGGCAATGTTTTTGGCTTCGACTTCACCGGGATGAGCGAGTTTCATCAAGTTAAGCATTTCCTTTTGGAAATCTCGATCGCTATCGGCGTGCTGAGTCAGCAGCCAGGCTGCACTGGCGCCGTCTTTGCCAACCAGGGTTGCGCCTGGCCAGCCGTGTTCGGATACGATCTCCCGCAAGCGATCTCGGTTTACCCGGTCGATTTCTAAAACCGCTTTTTGAGTTTCCATCATGGCCTTGATCACTTCCGGCTTGCTTCCTGAATCGGGTTCAGACGGATTAAATCCCGCAGCGCCCATTGCCTGAATCATTGCTTCTCTGGCTTCCTGGTCTTTGTCCTCCATCTCTATTAATTCTTCGCGCAGTTTTGGTTGGGTCGGTTTCCCCGAGTATTCGTTCGCCGGTGCAGCTCGCTCAAAATCGAAAACCAATTCGCCTTCTTTTTGTGCGACAGTAATTTTAATTTCGTCCAGCCCCAGCCGTTCGAACGAGATGCCTTTGAATTCGGCATGCGCCTGGCTGACGGAAACAAAAGGAAATTCAACAGACTCTTCCTTTGATTCCCAGCCGATCAAGTCCGGACCAAAATGTTTCAATCGAAATTCGATTCCATCTTCGCCTTCAACCAGTGTCATGAGTTCGTAAAAGACAACTTGGCCGTCCTTGTAGAATTTAAACATCCCCATCATGGTTCCCGCCGATGGCGGATTCCAAACTTCCTCGCACTTGCCGCCCATGGCTTCGCACTGCCAGGATCCTGCCAGCCAATCAAAGTCATCGATGACAGGCTGTTGCTCTGTGGTTTCCTGCGCCTGGGCTGTTCCGGTCAAAATCAGGCTGGCGGATATCAGTAAAGCGACACTGGGTCTGAACATCGGTGGAGTCCTTTTCGATAAAACTGTGGTTGGGCGGTATAATGCTGAACGGTCGACTTGGACGATACGTATAATACCTGTCAAATGCTCATGCAGTTTCAAGCCGTAGCTGACGGGTAGATCCATAATGGGCACAAGTCAAAACCAATGTTTTAGAATCGCAGCAACATTGAACCAACTAACCAGGATTTCGCCTGCACAGACCGGCGACAAGTAAATGAACAAACGGACTTTAGGCGAATCG
>CAZOXC010000804.1:0-2144 GCA_964583205.1 uncultured Pirellulaceae bacterium
ACATTGTGCATATCCATTACCAGAGTATCGTGTTTACTCGAGAGCCGGTTAGAGGCTGGCAAGGTCAAACTGTAGGTCCACTCCTGATCGTGAACAATCGCACCACCGCCAGAAGCTCGACGCACAATTGGACTGGCTACGCTGGCTGCATGGTCATCACGATCGCCAAGCTTCTGAAAATATCCCAGCGAAACTGTAGCCGGTTGCCAGCGATACAAACGAAACGTCACCTGACCAAAATCGTTCGCTGACTTGAGCAGTGCCTGATCAACCGCCATATTCCACGAGCCACTCTGTGGCTCATCGATGATCAGCCGCGCGACATTCATTCTGCCGATTGCCATTTGACGATCGGTTTGCGAGCCGCCGTGACTTCGTCGGGGCGACGGATATGCGTCGTGTAAGGCGCGGTGTGCAAGTCATCCGAATCTTCCTCGGTGATCCGGAACAACGCTTCGGCGAATGCATCCAGCGTTTCTTTGCTTTCGGTCTCGGTTGGCTCCATCATCATGGCTTCAGCGACCGTCAATGGAAAATAAACAGTGGGCGCGTGAAATCCATAGTCCAACAATCGCTTGGCAATATCCATCGCCGTGATGCCTTTTTCCTTTTTCAAGGGCGCGGCCGAGGCCACAAACTCATGCATACATCGATCGCCCTGCGGAACCGGCAGAAAATGCTTGATCTTCGAAAGCAGATAATTCGCGTTCAGCACCGCGTTTTCGGACACTCGACGCAAACCATCCGGACCATGGGTCAGAATGTAACTATAGGCTCGCACCAGCACACCGGTGTTGCCGAAGAAACTGCGAACCCGGCCAATCGATTTGGGATGATCGTAATCCAGGAAGAATTGATCGTCTCTTTTGCCGACTCGAGGACAAGGCAAATAAGGCCCCAGAAAATCCTGAACACAAATCGGTCCGGCACCCGGTCCGCCGCCACCGTGCGGGCCACTGAAAGTCTTATGCGGATTAAAGTGCATCATGTCCGCACCAAAATCGCCGGGCCGAGCCACGCCCAGGATCGCGTTCATATTGGCACCGTCCAGGTAAACCAGCCCACCAACGTCGTGGACTCGCTGACAGATTTCCTTGATATTGAATTCAAACCGACCCAGCGTATTCGGATTGGTGATCATGAACACGGCAGTTTGGTCGTTGAGTTTGCTGGCCAGATCATCCAGGTCCACAAACCCCTTGTCGGTACTCTTAACGGTGACCGTTTTGAATCCCGCCATGATGGCACTGGCTGGATTGGTGCCATGGGCACTGTCGGGGGCCAGGACCGTCGTTTTTTCGATACCCTTATCGCGGAAGTAAGCGGCCGCCGCCATCAGCGCTGTCAATTCGCCATGAGCACCTGCCGCGGGCTGCAAGGAGACCGAAGGCAACCCGGAGATCTCGGCGAAAATATCCTGGATGTCAAACAACAACTCCAAAATTCCCTGCAACGATTGCTCAGTCTGATAGGGGTGCAAGTTCGCCATACCCGGCAACGCAGCCAGACGCTCGTTGCGTTTCGAGTTGTACTTCATGGTGCATGAACCAAGCGGATAGAAATGCGTATCCACTGACATGTTCTGCGTCGAAAGGTTGGTAAAGTGCCGAACCACATCGGGCTCAGCCAACTCGGGCAACGCCGGCGGTTGTTCGGCCAGGAAATCCGCTCCGATCATTTCAGCCAATTCAGGAGCCGAATCGACATCCGTCTTTGGCAAACGAGCCGCTCGCCGACCGGGCTTGGATAATTCAAAGATGAGCTGGGTAGCTTGACGATTTCTCATTGGTTTAGCTGGGTGAACTTTATGTCAAATTGAAAATTAGGCAGGACAAGGTTCGGCTTTGGAATTAGCATTTTGCAACACTTTGCAAAGCTGATCGATTTCCGACACAGTGCGTTTTTCGGTAACCGCGACTAACATGCAGTCAGCAAGATCTGGATACCAGGTTCCCAAAGCGACTCCCGCCATGAATCCCGCTTGCGAAGCATCGTCGATCAGTCCGTTAACATCTCCCTGCAAATCCCGCACAACAAATTCTTTGAAGAAGTGCGAATTGAATGTCAGCTCGAACCGGTCAAGTTCGGCAATTTTTTGTGCACAGTAATGGGCCTTCTGAGCGCACAACTCGCCCACCTCGTGC
>CAZOXC010000805.1:0-2142 GCA_964583205.1 uncultured Pirellulaceae bacterium
GTGGAAAAACGAAACATTAATGTAAAGAACGGATGAAAACAGCGGAATATAGAACTCAGTTTAGGTATTGAGAGGATGGAACATTTACGAGAATGTTTCGCATTGGATAGACTGAAAAAATATGGTTAACCAATGCATCCAGGATGTGTCGGCTTGTCAGATCATCGGGATACAAATCCAGGTAATCCTGTAAGTGGCGCACATGCCTAAAGTCTGAAAAGTCTTCGGAAAAAAAATGAGGTTCCTTATGACTCCCCACAGCGACCTCAGAGTATTGTTCGAGGTATCCGAACAACGAAGTCGTTCCGCACTTTGGTGCTCCAACTAAAAACAAATTTGGCTTGATCATTCGATGGATTGCTGGGTGGTGATGACGCCTTAAGATTACAGACCTTGATTCTCTACATCTTATGAATACCGAGGCAACCTACACCCGGGTAACAATTTCAGGGATCAATCCAAACAGGTATAGAATCATGCATTTTGGTTGTTTCAATTCTACAGCCTTCTCGTTTATAAGCTTATTGATTACCTCGCGACCGGCCTATGGGCAGGTGCTGACGCATACGTTGAATATTCCTGTACCCCAGTGGTTGATATGCATAACAAAATGCCAAGGCAAACAAGATGCCCACAACAGATTTCATTATCAATCCGGATACCGGAGATGTCTGAAACAGTCTCTCTGTCACGAGCATCAACAACCCCATCCCGATCGACATAACAATGTAGGGAGACACATCACGTAACTGCTGCAGGACCGAATAGGAAATGTGTTTTTGAGTGAAATAGGAGCTGGTGAACAATGTAAACACTGAAACGGCGACCGCTCCCCAAAGCACTGCCTCCAGCCCCCATCGGTAAGCCACAAAGAACGAAACAATGATCAAGGTGTTCCTGACAACATTTATAAACAGGACCGTCCGACCGCACTTGAGCGACTTCAAAACAGCTACATTAATGTTGTTGATCGGATAGAGGGCACCAATCAAACAAAAAATATGCATCAATGGAACACTCGGCAACCACTTTTTCTTTAACAGTAAAAGGATGATCTCATGCGAGCAAACTGCAATTCCGATCATCAACGGGAATACAATTAATGCCAGAGAGGAAAGCGTGTGTTTGGCAGCAGCCGACAACCGCATTGGATCGTCAGAAACTTTGGAAAACACCGGAAACAAGACATGGTTGGCCGCCAGTGTAATCGAATCGGCCGGCAATCGTTGCATACGTTTAGCACGTGTAAAAAAGCCAAGATCGGCTTCTCCAAAATTCTTCCCGATTAATACGAGATAAATATTGTCAAACACATTGAAGATAAACCTCGATACAAAAACATTCGCGCCAAAAACAACACCAGATCGACTGTGGGTCAAGTTCTTCATGCTGGGAAACCAGGGACACGCCAAGCAAGTAAGTCCGACCTGAAATGCGCTGAAAACCACTTGCTGAATTACCAGTGCCCAAACGCCAGAACCGGTAACTGCAGCGATGACTCCGATAACGCCTGAAATCACTGATGCGATCAAGTTGATCATCGCGATCTTCTTGAATTTCATATTTTTCTGCAGCAGCGCCGACGAAACCATTCCAACTGCGTTGATCAAATATAGAAATGACAGGGCTCGAGAAAGGGCCGTAAGGCGCGAATTGTCGAAATAGACGCTGATCCAGGGTGCGCCAATCTGAACCGCGGCAAACAAAATTATTGCGACCGCCATGTTGGTCAGAAAAACCCAGAATTCGATTGATCGGTTATTCGTCTGGTCCTGGACAATCGCCGCCCCAAACCCATTAATCAAACAGGTTTTGGAAGTCGCTATGATCAATGTGACCATCCCAATAATTCCGAACTCCGCAGGGTCCAGAATTCGCGCAATAATAATGCCAACAACAAATCGAAAACCCTGCTCAGAAAATCGACCAAGGAATGACCAGACAAAACCACTTGCTGCCTGTGTCCCCAATTGGGAGTTATTTTTTGGCTCGGACAACTCGAATCAGACCAGTTCAATCTTGATTCGGAATCGTAAACATGGAGATCTCATGTCAATCTGGAATCCTCTAAACGGAATCGCCAAAAAAAGGAATCCCTTTTTCATACCACTGTTTTGGGTATGGCGAGTGTTCATAGCGACC
>CAZOXC010000806.1:0-2142 GCA_964583205.1 uncultured Pirellulaceae bacterium
GGTTCAGTCAGCAGAACAACACCCGTTTCGGCCAGGTGCTTGCGCCAGAATCGATCCAAGTGAACCAGATCATTTCGATCGTAAATGATGTCGGCACCAAGAATCAAATCGAAACGAACCGCCAATTCATCTTTCAGCCAATTGACGTTCATGACTTCTGTGTTGTCGGACCAATTCAGACAATTGAGTCCCGCGAAGAGCAAAGCGGGCGGCGCATTATCGGCCAATATGACTTGAGCACCTTGGCTGGCTGCAACGGCACCCGTGATGCCCAGCCCGCAGCCCAGATCGAGAACTTGCTGGCCCTCGAGATCCAAATCCATCAACTCATGGCACAAACCAACGGCCGCCAACCAGACTTGTGCCCAATAAGGCTGCCACTCCAACTCGTTATGCGGTGTCTCAATAACTTGCTGATCAAACAGGCTGTCTGGATCGGCCGGTTTCCAGAAGTCGAACTGTTTGTCTCTGAATCGCAACACAAACTGCTCAACATCAAACTCCCTGGCAAGTTCATCGAGCATCAATTGGCGACGTTCAATCAGGTTGGACATGAGAAAGCTAGTTTTTCGGAAACAGACGTATCAACTTTAGAGGCAAATTGGATTATCTTGTACGGGTAAATAATTGGAATCCCAAATGCTTGTCGAATTTCGTTGCCAAAATCAGATCTCAACCCAGTCCGGTGTTGAATACTGCAATCAGTTACTCAAAGCGGAGAGCAAGTTCGCTGGAAAGCGCGTTCGCTGCCCCAAGTGCGAACAAATGAATCTGATCCCCGCGAAGTCCGCAACCGCTCCGATCACATCGAGCCCGGCAAATCCGACGGACGAGCAGAGTGCGCCCGCATCCACTGGCCGCGATGAACTGGCGGTTCCGACTCAACCGGGCCAAGCCGGTTCAAAGACACTTGCCTATTCTCAATTCGACCCATATTCGCGTTGCCCCGAATGCGGATCGTTGCTGGACAAGTCCGGCAAGTGTACTAAGTGCCGTTATGCTCAAGTCGAATTGAAGACGGATGACCAGTCACTTGATGAGATCGATATCAAACCGGCGGGCTTTCAGTTGTTCGTGCATCAAAAAATGAATAAATTCAGCCCCAAGATGCTGGCGATTATTCTGCACATCGCCGTAGGCTTGGGCGCGTTCGTGACAATCGCTTTTGCATTGTTGCTGGCGGGATGTTTCGGTCTGCTGGTTCTTCCACTGGTGATCATTTTCGTCGCCGCCTATGCGTGGATGGCCAAGGACGTTCACCGGGTCATCTCCAAGCCCGCTCAAAAACTTTCGGGTTGGCAGCGAATGGTTTGGGATCTGGTGTTATCCAAAGTCCGCGGTGAAAACTGGACCAGCAGCTACGTCAATCCGGACAAAGTGAAAGTCGTCGATTGCCGCGGCCAGGATGTTGACGATGTTAAACTGCTGATGATCAAGTCGCTGGACAAAACCACCGCGCTGGATCTGGAAGGAAGTCGGATCACTGACCAAGGCTTGATTGGACTGCGTTCTTATCCGAGGTTGAAGTACCTGGTCTTAAAGGGCACTCAAGTAACCGACGAGGGCGTATTCCGCCTGCAACAGGCTATCCCGACAACCTGGATCTGGTACCAATAACGAATACGCAGTAACAGTATCACGAATGCCATTTTCGCGCATTGCAGTTTCGCACATCGCAGATTCGCAGGTCCTGGATTTGATTCGGGCATCCGCTGGTTAAGCCGTGGCCTCGAATTGAACGTAAGCGCGCAGGACAGCCGTTTCTGTTTGGGCCTTGACGGTGGGGAGTAAGCTCTTTTTAGCGTTGAGGTGGTTTTCGTTTGCGGCGGCCGGCGCGGTTGGTTTGTTTGCGAGTGGTGATCTGGCGACGTTCTTCATTGCGGTAATGACGAATTGCCTCAGGGTGTCGGTCGGACCAGTTCCAGGGAAGTAGCCCTTTCGTACTCGGTTACGCCGCTGAGGAGTTGGTCGAGGATGTCTTTGACGCACTGCCAGACGTCCAGATCGTTGCGCAACGCGCTGCTGACTAATGTCATGAAACCGGCGCTCCGCTCACCGGCGGCAACGCTGGTCACCGCGCTGCGGTTCTGACATCGCTGATTGCCAGCTGTAAGAATAACGAGGTTGAGCCATGGGCCTACC
>CAZOXC010000807.1:0-2141 GCA_964583205.1 uncultured Pirellulaceae bacterium
CCACTTCATCAAATTCTGAAACTGTGCCATCGGTCAGTGACATCGCCCAGCGCTCGCCGGTATTGGAGACTTGTGCCACCGGTCGGTTGATGTGAATTTGAGTTTGTTGCAACTTTTCAGCAACGGCCGATATCAACGTCGACATCCCATTGGCAAACGTCGCAAATGGTGAAACAAGCTGCTGGCTGGTGTCGGAGTTTGTTTTGCTGGAGTTTTTTTGAGCGTTTAATCCTTTGATTAGGCTGCCATGCTTTCTTTCCAATTCCCGCAGTTGTGGAAAGGTTGCGGCCAAGCTCATTTCGTCACCATTTGCGCAGTAAATTCCGCACAAGAGTGGTTCGACGATTCGTTCATAAGCTTGCTTGCCAATTCTTCTGGAAATAAAACCGGCGACCGATTCATCATCACTGTTTCGGCTGGCGGGAATGATCAGGTCGGCCGCAATTCGAATTTTGCCAAACAGATTCAACAGTGTGGTGGACTTGAGAGCGCCCAGGCTGGCGGGGATAAATCCGCTCAGTCCTTCGGGGAGCCGATGCATTTCCCCATCGTGCCAGATGAATGTTTTTTTGTTCTCGGGCTGAGTCGATCGCAGGCTGTCTTCAATTCGCAGTTCCTTGCAAAGTTGCAGGCCCCAGGGTTTACGCGCCAGAAAACTTTCGGCACCCATTTCCAAGGTTAACTGTTCGAATTTTTCGGTAATGATTTTTCCGCCGAGTCGGTTTGAGGATTCGAAAACCTCGATTTGAAACGAATCAGGATCGTTTTGCCTGGCGAATTGTTCAATGTAAAAGGCGGTGGCCAGTCCAGTAATTCCACCTCCCACTATTGCGATTCGCTTCATGACGACTTGATCATACCAACCTGATCCTGCTGAACAGCGATTCCGGTTTCAGAAACTTTAACCAGATGTTTTTTCATGTACATAATTGACCAGCTCACGAACCGACTCGATAGGAGTCGGCGGCAGGATGCCATGTCCAAGGTTGAAGATGTGCCTAGGCAGAGAGCGAGCAGACTCGAGCACCTCGTCGGTTTGAGTTTTCAATTCTGCCCAGGGAGCCAGCAAAGCTGTCGGATCAAGGTTGCCTTGAATCGCATGCGTCTGACTGCCGGAGAGAAACCGAGGCGCCGTCGAGTCGTGATTGCGGCCGATGTTTTGTTGAACGGTGTCCAAGGGTAATCGCCAGTCGACGCCAATCACATCGCCGCCGCAATTGGCCACGCGGTCCAGGTGAGTCGCAGTTCCAGTGCTGAAGTTGATCAATGGTACGTTGGCGACCTGGATCAATTCGAATAGTCGACGATTGTGTGGAGCGATGTATTTCGAGTACTGTTCTGCCGACAGGACACCGGCCCAGGAATCGAAGACTTGCAGCGCGGAAGCTCCATGCTTGGCTTGTTCGATCAGATAATCGGCTACCACATCAACCAGTTTGCCCATCAATTCGTCCCAGGACTGCGGGTGTGTGAACATGAATTGTTTAGCAAGCTCATAAACCTTTGAACCACTGCCCTGAATTGCATAGCAGGCGAGTGTAAAAGGTGCGCCAGCGAATCCGATCAAGGGAATTCCTCTGGGCTCAAGTTCTTTTCGTACCAACTGGATTGCTTCCAGTGTAGGCCCCATGCAATCGACGGCTTTGCAAAAGGTCAATTTGTTGACGTCATCAACCGACTTGATAGGATTCTCAAGTTTCGGACCGACGCCTTTGACAAAATCCAGCTCCAATCCCATTCCGATTAAGGGCGGCAGGATGTCTGAAAAAATAATCGCCGCGTCCAAATCGAATGCTTCGATGGGCTGCATTGTAACTTCGGCAGCCAGCTTGGGAGTTCCAATCACTTCCAACATTGAATGGTGTTCACGGATCTTTCGATACTCGGCCATGTAACGCCCCGCTTGTCGCATCAACCAGATCGGCGTGCAATCGACGGGCTCGCAACGACAAGCCTTCAAGAATCGGCTTTGTTCAAGCTTTGACTGGTTGTCTGTGGTTTTCAGATTGCCGGTCGTGCCGGATTCGGTTTCTGAATTCATTGAAGTTCTCGATCTGACTTGGGTTGCCACGCTGCCTGCCCGATGAAGAACGGGCCCATGTTGTCGATAAATTCGCTGGTTTGGCGGGTGCGTCGCATTC
>CAZOXC010000808.1:0-2140 GCA_964583205.1 uncultured Pirellulaceae bacterium
CTCGCAAAGAACTGATTGCAGATCGCACTGAAGGCTGGCAGCGCACGAACGACGATGGCACGGTCGTCACTTCCAAGTGCCTCGCTCACTGTTACCGAGGCGGTTCCTTCTCGGGCGTACTCTGGTCCGTCTGGGCACGGACATTCGTCCGCAACGAGGGACATGTTGAACCGGCCCAACGCTGGATCATGTGCGACTTGCTGCGACACCACCGAGACGGATGGGGATACAAGGACATCGAGGAATCGATGGGGCCGTGCTACTACTCCTGCCCACAAAAGTACCTCGACATGGTTCCGTTGGATCAATTCGGCGGCAATGCCGACTGGCGTGCATTGGTCACGGCGTACCACGAGCAACAGAGGGAGAAGCGTCGGGCTCGCCGAGCCGCAACACAGTAATGGACACCGGCCATCAAGTGTCACAAGCACAACCTTTCAGGAGACACCAACTTGTCTGATCCAACTGAGACCATCCGCCGAGCCGAAGCCGCAAGCATCAACGCCAATCCCGGCAGTCGGGAATACCTTGAAGCCAAGCATGGCGAGGTCTGGGACACGTCCGAGCTTCAAGCCGAGTTCACCGTGCTCGGCTTCATGGCTCCGTATGTCGTCGTTCAGCGCAAGAGCGATGGCGTGAAGGGCTCGGTGAAATTTCAACACGACCCTCGTCTGTACTACTCATTCTCCGCCGATTGATACAGACGCTCGGGCGTCACGGAGGACGCCTCGGCCCACCGGCCTGAGACCACAACTGTAAAGTGTCAGTGCTCTCGGGAATCGGGGCGAATTCGGCACTTATTCACCGACAGTTCTTGAGACGCTGAGCGCAACGCCTCGCTTTCAAATGACACTTTACAGATTCGCCCCACAAACGGTGGTGGAAACCAGCCACCTACCATCGAATCACACCGGAGAGAAAATCATGCCTAAGTCAACTGGGATATACGTCCGGGTTTCGACCAAAGACCAAAGTCACGCCAGTCAGCTTCCTGATCTTGAGCGATGGGTCGAAGCTCACGATGGAGAAGTTGTTTGGTTCAAGGATAAGTTCACCGGTCGAACCATGAACCGCCCCGCTATGGACAAGATGCTGGACGGACTGCGTTCGGGGAAACTGGACCGCATTGTCGTTTGGCGACTCGACCGATTGGGACGGACCACGAAAGGGCTATGCGATCTGTTTGACGAGCTTCGTGATCGCAAAGCCGACCTTGTCAGCATCAAAGATGGCTTCTCATTGGAGTCACCTGCCGGTCGCCTTCACGCACGCATTCTTGCCAGTGTCGCTGAATACGAGAATGAAGTTCGCCGTGAACGTGTGCTCGCAGGTCAGGCCGTCGCTCGCCGCAAGGGTAAGGAGTGGGGCGGTAGCGAAAAGGGCTGGCGTTGGAAGGTGACTGACGACCAAGTGAATGCGATTCACGAAATGAAGGCCGGTGGAAAGCCAATCGCACAGATCGCCCGAGTCACCGGACTGTCAAGGCCAACAATCTATCGAGTGTTGAGGGAGGTTGATCCCGTTGTCTGAACAGTTACGTTGCAAAAATTGTAATGGCGAATTAGACGGCGAAAACCTCTCGGAAAATCAGCGGGATGGACCTTCCACGTCAGCTACGCCACCTCCTCTTAATTGTTGGTGTGTTACATTTTTTGAAACCGCTGCGCACTGGAGTCTTCGCTGCACAGTTTGAAGTCTGAGTATTTGGCCTTTCGTAAATATCCCCGCCGCCAGATTTGCCGCTGGCTGCTACTGTCATCTTCAGAGATTCATGACATAGATCGATAGAATTGTCTGGGAAGCAGTTTGGCAAAAGTGTTGGGTGATGATCCCGATGTCCGTTCAGTGGCAATGCAGATCCTTGAACCAGACTCGGGGTCGAGAGTAACCGTCCGGCCCGAAGCTACCACGACTAGCGAACAAGGCATCACCCACTGAGTTCGCTCACACGAACGACTTTTCGCTGTCCGTTTTCGATCCTCCATACCTCCACTTGTATCGGGCCGAAACCTACTCCCAAAACGATTTCCTGAAAGTCGGAACCTACAACTTGACCATGCACAATTTTGTCGATTCTAACTTCAATCACGGCACACGAAATCCGCCCGGATGGCACGATGCTCTTGGGCCAGCCATCAAC
>CAZOXC010000809.1:0-2130 GCA_964583205.1 uncultured Pirellulaceae bacterium
CGGTGGCTTCTTTCAAAGGTTGCAGAAACTCCTCGTCCGAGTTGGATTTGTTGCGGTCTTTGGTGTGTAGCACGTGAAAAGATTTAACTCCAAGACGTTGGAACATGGCAGCAGTCCGCTGCGAATTCGGAGCTTCATCGGCTTCACTGCAGGGAACGTAAACAACTCGAGCGTCTTCGCCACCAGCCATTTCGACCATCTGACCCAACAGGCCTCGAGGAGTCCCGCCGCCCCCCACGATGATTAGAGTTCCGTTTTCAACGTGAGGAGTTTCTGGCTCTTCAGCCGGGAACTGGTCCAGTGTTCGGTCGATCGCATCGCGCCGCCAAGCTGTCAGGTCGACCAGCGACTGGTAGGGATTAAATCGTCGACTGGTGTTTTCGCGAACGTGTTGAGCCCGAATCGGTTTGTGTTCGTTGGCTGCCAGATAAAAGCTGGCTGAGTTTTCACCCAGGACTCGGATTTTACGGCCGGACAAGACAATGCAAGTGTCTTCTGCAATCCCGATGCCGACCAACCGAGGATTCTCTGCCAACATTCCCAATAAGCCGTTTCGTTGTTCGGCGTTGTCTTTGTCAAAACCGTTGACGATCACCGTATTGGGAACAAGATTCATCTCGCCTGGAGTCACCGACAGGAAATCGAAATCGATTCGCGACTTGTTTCCCAGCATTGAACTGGGAATTCCGTTGCAGACGACCGTGCCGCCTTGATCGATGACATGCGCCAGCTCGTCGGTCATTTCAGTGATTAGATTGTGAGTGCCGTTGTCCAGTTCCTCGGGGGACGCAATCCAAACTCCCTGCGAGTTTTTAATTTGCTCAAGATGTTTTTTTGAAAGCTCAGGTTTCGTTTGTGTTAGATCGATTGTGGAGATACGCTCGCCGTCAAAATCATCGGGCAGCCCGGGTGTCGCACCGCCAAGATCTAACAGAGTGGCTTTCCCATCTTCGCCCAGCCGGCTGGCAAACAGCTCGCCGGCCGATGCTGGAAGTTCGCCACCTCCGCCAGCAATGATGGTTCCACGAATTTTCAAATCGACTGGCCAGTCACCAAATTGCTCGTCAAATGTCTGAGCGAACAGCGATCCAGAACCGGTCAGGAAAATGAGAAGCAGAAGAGTCAGGTAGTTACGCATAAGGGTGACAATCATGATGAGTTTCCATCGGATAGAGACATCGTCCATTTTGAGGATTCGCTGGCGGAAAACAACGAGTCGCAAGCAGCTATTGTACCCGCTATTTGAAACAGTTTTTATTCAGTTAGAATGGCAACAAATAATGTTGCTGTGCATTTCAGGCAATTGGAAATATTTCGCCGGTAGGTAGATGGTGAGCGGAAACAGAAACCGTGTCGAAATAAAAAGAATTTGGCGTTTTTGCAGAGGAATACAAGGGACAGGGATTTGAAAGACAAAGAAAATAACCGCAAGAATTATTGGCGAGCCAATTTGCTGATCATCGGGTCGCTGCTGTCGATATGGGCGGTCGTTTCGCTTGGTTGCGGATTGCTGGGTATCGAATGGTTGAACCAGTATAAGATTGGGCAATTGCCGCTGGGCTTCTGGTTTTCTCAGCAGGGATCAATCTACGTGTTTGTGGTTCTGATCTTTGTGTATGCCATCTTTATGGATCGGCTGGATCGAAAATATGGAGTCGAAGAATGACTCCGATTTTTCTTTCTCAAGCTGCTTCCAGGGCCGATTGGATTTCCGTTTATACGTTCCTGTTCGTAATAATTACTTTTCTGATCTATCTATACATCGGCTGGCGGAGTCGAGTTAAAGAATCTCAGGGATTTTACGTTGCAGGTCGAGGCGTTCCGGCGATCGCCAATGGCGCGGCCACCGCGGCTGACTGGATGAGTGCGGCATCGTTTATTTCGATGGCCGGGCTGATTAGTTTTATGGGCAGCGATGGCTCAATGTACTTGATGGGCTGGACCGGCGGTTATGTACTGTTGGCGTTGCTGTTGGCCCCCTATCTTCGCAAATTCGGACAATACACGGTGCCTGACTTTGTTGGTCAGCGGTATTACACAGCGAGACGGCTCGTGTTGTAGCGGCTCTGTGTGCGATCTTTGTGTCGTTGACTTACGTTGCCGGTCAGATGCGGGGTGTTGGAATTGTAT
>CAZOXC010000810.1:0-2128 GCA_964583205.1 uncultured Pirellulaceae bacterium
ATCCCATCTAAGCCCAGACACTATAATGGCGGACAATTCAAATTGATCGACGAGACATTTTTGAGGCGAGTTCATTGTACCGAATATTCAGCTTTGTCGCAGCCATTTTTTTGCTGGCTTCAACCGGGAATGCTCAAAATTCCTCGCCGGCCGACTGGATTTCGGTTGGAAATGACCGAGGATACTCGCGCTATTCCACTCTGCAGCAGATCAATAGCGGTAACGTTAAAAACCTTGAGCTGGCCTGGACATACGAAACGGGCGAGGGCGACAAGACTTGCGAATGCACCCCGCTGATCATCGATGGCGTGATGTACATCTCAACCAATCACCTGCGAGTCTGCGCGCTGGACGCTGCAACCGGAAAAGAGCTTTGGAGTTTTGATCCTTTTGAAAATGGCCGCAAGTTTCCGCTGGCTTCGGGCGGAGTTAATCGAGGTGTGGCTTATTGGCGTGAGGGTACCGAAGAACGCATCCTGCATGGCACTTCCGATGGGCGACTGTTTTCTATCGATGCCAGGACCGGTAAGCTGGATCCCGATTTTGGCGATCAAGGCATCAAGGACTTGCGCGAAGATATCAAACGTGACTTGAGCAAACTTGGATATGGCCCAACATCGGCGCCGGCGGTTTTTGAAGACCTGGTGGTCCTGGGTTTCTCAAACGGTGAAGGTCCGGGACCAAGTGCGCCAGGAGATATTCGAGCGTTCAACGTCCGCACTGGCAAACAAGTTTGGCGTTTTCATACTGTGCCGCGCGAAGGTGAATTCGGCAACGATTCCTGGGCCGAAGATTCCTGGCGCGATCGTGGCGGTGCCAACGCCTGGGGTGGTGTCAGCCTGGATGTGGATAAGGGTCTGGTGTTTGCCGGGTTGGGAAGCGCCGCGTTCGATTTTTATGGCGGGGACCGACATGGGGACAATCTGTTTGCCAACTGCACAATCGCCCTGGATGCTCGGACCGGAAAACGTCGTTGGCACTTTCAAACCCTGAGACATGACTTGTGGGATCATGATTTGCCATGCCCGCCCACTCTGGTAACCGTGACTCATGCTGGCAAACAGATCGACGCTGCGGCGCAGCCGACAAAAACCGGTTACGTGTTTTTGTTTGATCGGGAATCAGGCCAGCCCTTGTTTGAGATCAAGCAACTTGCGGCAGAAGAATCGGATGTGGCAGGTGAAAAAACCGCCGCCACCCAGCCCGCTCCCACAAAACCACCGCCCTTTGCCAGGCTGACTTTTACTGAAGATGATGTCACCGATATCTCCGCGGAAGCGCGGCAGGAGATTCTGGACGAGTTGGCCAAACTTGAACCGGCAGGCAATTACCGTCCGCCCAGTTTGAAAGGAACCGTCGTGATGCCGGGCTTTCATGGCGGTGCGAATTGGTCGGCTGCTTCCTTTGACCCGGAGACCGGCTACCTGTTTGTGAATGCCACCAATCTTCCTAACATCATGGGTCTAAAGAAGACTGAAGCAGGAGCTCGCTACGACTACACTCACAATGGATATCGGCAGTTCCGCGATTCGCGCGGTTACCCGGCAACCAAACCGCCCTGGGGCGAATTGCTGGCGATTGATCTGAATCGTGGTGAGATTGCCTGGCGAGTTCCGCTTGGTGTCTACAAAGAACTTGAGGCCGCAGGCGTGCCGCAGACGGGCACTGAAAATTTTGGCGGCACGATTGTGACCAAGGGCGGATTGGTATTCATCGGCGGAACCAAAGATGAAATGTTCCGCGCATTCAACAAGGATACTGGTGAAGTTTTGTGGGAATACCAGCTACCTTTTGGCGGTTATGCAACACCGTCAACCTATTCAGTTGACGGCCAACAGTACGTAGTGATTGCCGCTTGCGGTGGCGGCAAGCCGCGAACGAAGTCTGGAGACAAGTTTATGGCGTTTCGATTGAAGGCCGAGTGATCATGACTTCAATCGCCTTGATCACTAATGAGTCTGCCCACTAATGAGCCTGACCACCAGCGAGCCGAACGAGATCCCTCGCTCGGCTGCCGGACGCTCATAATCATCTAACTGCTCAATCTGAGCACGTAATTCTGTAGAACGGGCACTAGGCTCTATCCCTTAATTGGTATTTGCATAAAAAACGACACCTGAGATTCTTC
>CAZOXC010000811.1:0-2127 GCA_964583205.1 uncultured Pirellulaceae bacterium
CTTGAAAAGCGACAGTATCGCACCATGCGTGCTTGCCGACGCTGTAAACGGAATTCCTGGGAGTGCGAGCACTGTTGGGCGTTGATCCAATGCCCCAGGCGTCGGCCTCTTAAAACCACCCGTCAATATCCAGGTCGCTAATCACAACAGTACAAGTTTGATCACCCAGCTTGACCTGTCCCTCGTGCCAACCTCTGCGGCTCCAGCGAATCACCGGCTCTTTTTCTGGTTCAAACGGATCGAAGACGTGCCACAGTTCAATCGCGTAGGGGCGCGTCCCATCAGTTGCTTGTCCTTCTCCGGTATTTCCTTCAGCAGCTTTAAGTGAAATCGTTACTTGAGGAGTCTGGTACCAGAATTTTCCTTTGCGTTCAGTCGCTTCGAGTTCGAAAATTTCGTATTCCTGAAACTCCGAATCGCGATTCACATCGATCTTCCAACTTGCGTTTCCACCACCGCCTTCTGTATCGTCAATTTGCAGAACCATTTCGACGGGTTCAGAATCAACCAACGCCAGACTGCCACTCAACCCTTCGTCCGATTCCGTTAACTTGATCCTGCCAGCCTTGGGTGACCATGCCATTCCCATGCTGTTTTCGGCCGGCACCATTGGACTCAATTTAACTTCGATCTCACCCCATTGAATCGCTTCACTTAATCTCTCGTTTAGCTCGGTCTTTAACTCAGTCTCCAGTGTTGAATCAGAATTTTCTTGAGCCGGCAGTTCGCTTTGTAAGATCAGGCCAAGCGAGCATCCAAGGACAGCAAAGAGTGGCAGTGCTAAAAAACTTCCCGGCGCGAATGGCAACTTCAAGAGATTCATGTTCTGCTTTGCGAGAAAATAAACTGTTTGTATTTCAAATCGATTCTATTCGATGGGGTACTGTTGTCAATTTAGCCGATGTTGGCCCTTTGGTGTTAAGCTGTGTTTGCAAAAATGGTTTGCAAAAATTAAAGCGCGGTGATTTGAAAATTCTACTCCAATGGGAGTGTGCCACGTTCTTTTCTTTTGACACCGACGTTAAGATGAAGTTGTCCAGGTGGGGCTGGAATCCGTTCAGTAGTCAACGAGATGTCCGCCTGGAATTGATGTTTGATCGTACAGTCTAACTTGTTGAATTAAAATGAAATATCTACTTGTTGTTGTCCTGTTGCTGTTCCAGGTTTCATGGTCTTTGGGACAGGATAAAGAAGATATCGATCTGTTGGATGTCGATGACACTTGGAGAAAAGAAACACTCTTTTTTCCATTTCCTTTTGCGCGAGATATCGAATTAGAAGGGCAGATCGACGTTCGATTCAGCAGTGGCTGGTCGGATCAAGAGAGTCCTCTCTTCTGGTCGTATGCGTTTGGATGGGACGTGACTCGCAAGGAGAAATTCACTGAAACGGAGATCGAGCAAATCATGGTCAGCTACCTTGGCGGGCTGATGAAAGCCGTGAACAGAGACCGGGATTTCGAAGTCCCGGAAGCCATCGCTGTCTTTACGGAAGTGCCCACCGAAGATGAAAAGACCGCCTATAAAGGCAAAGTCAGAATGCACGATTCCTTCTTCTCAAAAGAAATTATCGTCTTGAATGTAATCGGCGAATACTCGTTTTGTGAGCAGGACGAAAGGTCAAAGCTGCTGTTCAAACTTTCCCCGCAGGACTTGAGTCACGAAGCCTGGGAGTATCTAAACCAGGCAAAGTTTCTAGAGAAGGTTTGCCAGAGTCGTTAGCCTTCCAGTCGGGCGTGAGGCGGGTCTAGTTGAACTATGGCGTTCGAACGCATCGACCATTAATACCGAGCATCAAAATTGTGAGTGTGGCGTTTTTTCAACAATGATGCCTTTTCCCCACTCATTACGTTCCAGAACGTTTCATAACGTGTTGTTATTGTCGACAATTCGAGTTTGGATCGCTATTTGCTTCATTGGATTGATTAAAGCACAACTGCAACCCAATCATCCAATCCTGGAGCTCCAATGTTATTTCGTTTCTCTCTCGTCTTGCTGACCGGACTCGCTTTCGCCGTGCTTTGGTCAGTTAGCTCTTCACGCCATTTGGAAGAACAGTCCGCACTAAGCATCGATCGAGAAACGCCCTCTGGATCGGATCAGTCCGCCAAGCCTCAGTTGTCAGCGA
>CAZOXC010000812.1:0-2127 GCA_964583205.1 uncultured Pirellulaceae bacterium
GGTCGTGTTCGTTTGGCGAGGTTTCGACTCGAAAAAAAGCGGTCAATGGCATTGTCAAATCGGCCGGATAATAATCATCAGCCGGGCGGATTTTTGAACTGGAATCCAGGACCGCGACCAGCGGAACCCCCAGTCCGAATGTGCGATACTGGTTCGTGAGTCCTTCAACTTCCAGGTCAGAAGCAAACTTGATTTCCTTAAACGCGTAGTCTCGCCAGCGTCCCTTCAAGTCAATCACGAAGTTCACATTGCGATTTTCAGAATCGATTTGCATCTGCCGGTTCGGAATCATCAGGTTTTGTTGATCCAGAATTCTCAATGTGCCTTCCAGTGACTGGTTGTACAGATCGCATACCTGGCGAAACACTGGATCGAACGAGTTCCGCTCGAATTTAAACTCTTCGTCGAACAGATAGTGATAGGCTTCGGTAACCGCACCGGCGTACCATTCGACGGCCTCGTTCAACCTTCCCGCGCGTCTTGCCGATTCCGCCCGCAGGTAAGCCAGTTCGGTCCAGGCATAGGTGGACTCTGCCGAATTGTGTTGTTGGCAATAATCGAAAAGTAAATTCAGTGCTTCGTCCGGGTTGCGGTCGTACAGCTCCAGCAAATCGTAGCGACGAAGAACTTGTTCAGCTCGCGAACTGGGACGAGGTCCCTGGCGTCCCACCAGATTTAATGTGGACTCCAGTGGGTTGTTAGGTCGTTTGCGAGCTCGAACAGGTGGCGTGGAACCGATGCTGGCAACGTATGCCAGTCGCCGAGCAGAATCGACATTCCAGGAAACGCAACCGGCGTTGGCAGCCAAGCCAATCGACAGTGCAAACGCCATCAACCATCCGCAAGTTTTTTGCAAAGCTTGTTTCGGCCGATCGTTCATGGGATTGGATCGAATCATGGGGTGGGGTTTTCGGATTCTGTCCTGCGACTTTGGGATTGCGAAAACTTATCGCATTACATCCAGGCGCTGCTCGCTGTAAAATGTTTGCTGTGAAATAGTGATTGATTAGAGGCTGTGTTTGATCGGGTCAATGGGTTCAGATAAGTACAAGCTAGCAATACAAGGAGGCTCGCCCGCAATTCCCGAAGGAATGGCCGGTTGGCCCCCGAATTGTCCCGATGTTGAGCAAGCAATTCGGCAGACTCTGGCCGACGGGTCCTGGGGTCGCTATGAGGGTCCGTCCTCGATTCAGTTGTGTGAATCGATCGCTTCTTATTTTGAAAACGAATTTATACGTTTGACTTCTTCCGGCACGATTGCGGTCGAGTTGGCTTTGCGAGGGCTGGGGGTGCAAGCCAGCGACGAAGTCATTTTGGCCGGCTACGATTTTCCGGGAAACTTTCGCTCGATCGAAATGATCGGGGCCAGGCCGGTGCTTGTGGATTTGCGGCCGAGCGGTTGGGTGATCGACACCGAACAACTTGACCAGTCCCTCAGCGAAAAGTCCAAAGCGATTATCGTGACGCACTTGCACAGTCAGTTGGCCGACATCAAGGCAATAAAACAATGGGCGGGCGCGAATGGTTTGCAGATTGTTGAAGATTGTTGCCAGGTGCCCGGCGCCCGAATCGGTGATGCACCGGCGGGTAGCTTTGGAGACGTTGCGGTGCTGAGTTTTGGTGGCAGCAAGACGCTGACGGCTGGTCGAGGCGGCTGCTTGATGACGAACTCGCCGACCATCGATCAGCGAATCAAGGTCTTTTGTGAGCGAGGCAATGATGCGTTTCCGCTTTCTCAATTACAGGCGGCTTCGCTGGTTCCGCAAATGAAGAGGTTGGACGAATTGAATCAGGTTCGCGCCAGGAACCTGAAGTTGCTGGTCGAGGCGCTTGGCGATTGCCGTTTGTTCGCGTCTGTGGCAGACAATGTCAACTCGGCGGGAGCTTATTACAAAGTGCCCTGGATGTTAAACGAAGAATTCGTGGCGGAGCGTGATGCGATTTCCAGCATGCTGCGAGCCGAGGGATTGGCGCTGGACCCGGGGTTTCGCGGTTTCGCTGGTCGGTCCGAGCGACGTTGTCGAAAACCTGGTTCGCTGGAACAAAGCAAACTTGCTGCCGAGCGAACGATGATTTTGCACCACCCCTGCTTGATTGCTGATTCGTTTAGCGCCGAACAGGCCGCTC
>CAZOXC010000813.1:0-1206 GCA_964583205.1 uncultured Pirellulaceae bacterium
GGTCCACCCCGAATATCGCGGTGGTAGTCCAGGGCACAATACTCTCCAACACCGTCCCGTAATCTTCCAGCGAGCGGGAAAGGACTTTACGATCGATTCCCAGTTCGTCATAGCGATCCTTGAAGGCATCTCCGATGATGAAGCTGGTCGCATATTGATTCGAGGTCAAGGCAGAAGTCAAACCCGTCGACAACAAGCTGGCCAGGATTGTTGCGGGAATCGAGCGCACATACGCCAGGAGTTTTCCAACAACAATCGGCATGGCTCGGATATGCCCCATCGCGCCGGTAAAAATAAAGATCATGAACGCGATAACGATCGGCTTGTTCAATTCGTAGAGCCCACCCCGGTTAAGCAGCAACGCCACCTTGTCGTTTTTCGGCAACTTGATTCCAAATTCATTCGTATCGAACCCGGTGTTCATCGCCGTCACAAGATTGGCCAGACCGAAATTCTGAAACATCAGCGACAACAGGCAGGCCGCGAATACAGACGTTAGCAAGGTGGGAACGATCGGCTTGCGAGCCAACGACCCGATTAAAACAATGATCGGTGGCAGCAGCAGCAACACATTGAAATTAAATATCGACTCCAACGAATCCGTAATCGGCTTGGCTTGATCCAGTTCATTGTTGCCGACCGTGACCGGGTCGACGAAACCCATTACGGTAAACACGATCGATGCCACAATCGCCGCCGGAACCGTTGTGTAGAGCATCGAATGAATATGGTCAAAGAGTTTCACATCGCATGCCAGCGCCGCCATATTCGTCGTATCGCTCAGCGGTGACATCTTGTCGCCAAAGTATGCCCCGCCGGCGATCGCTCCAGCGGTAATCCCCAAGTTGGCATCCAACCCTTGAGCAATACCGATCATCACGACACCAATTGTTCCTATCGAGCCCCAGGACGTACCTGTCAACGTCGAGAAGATCACCGGTGCCAGAAACGCAATCAAATACAGGTAGGTTGGATCAATGAAATTCAAGCCATAATAAACCAGCATTGGAATAGTTCCGCAGATGATCCAACTGGCGATGATCAAGCCAATCGAAAACAGAATAAAGAATGCAGGCAATGCAGTGGCCAACCGCTGAACAATCGTTCGCTCAATGTCCCGCCATTTGTGGCCGGTAAGCAACAATTGCGTAATCACAAACGCTGATGCCAGAATAAAAATGAGCTCCAGCGGCATCGCCTTGACAC
>CAZOXC010000813.1:1216-2117 GCA_964583205.1 uncultured Pirellulaceae bacterium
ATGTATAACCAGTCCGTAAACGACCAGCACAAACAAGGACAGCGCCGGAAGCAGAGCTTGCCAAAAAGGTGTTTCAGTTTTCAGGCTTGATTCGGACAAGGGGGTAACTCGAATGGCACATTTTCAATTCACCATTAGTATCGATTGGTGCCAATAATTCCAGTTGCCACTCGATCAACGTCAAAAATCAACGTTAGCGGCCTTGAACCGGTCTTGGTCAAACACGCCTGAAGCCGTGAATTTGGGTGCGTCGGGTACTTGGAATTAACCGAACGCCATTGCAAAGAGCACCAGGGCCGAGGCAATCACAGCCAAAAAACCTGTCACGATTCCAATGTAGGCACGCACTGAGGACATTGTCTTTCCGTATTGGGACTCTTGCGCTTTCCAGTTTTTGAGTCCTAAAATTCCCAACACGATCGCCAGCGGACCCAAAAACACACCACATGGACAGACGATCAAACCTATGATCCCGCTATAACATGAAATCGCCGCTAATGGGTTGGTCGGAATGATTCCATCAAGTGCCGAAGCGCCATCTGCCTGGCCTTGGTTCGGATGGCCTTGGTTGGGGAGACTGGCGGGCGAAGCATAAGGGTTTGGCCCTTCTTCAGGATTTGGCGGTCCTGGTGGGGGTGGTGTTTGACTCATAAAAAGAATTAACTCGCTCTCAAAATGTAAATGCGAACAAGGATCAAGGCAAAACGAAAACGCTCGAGCACCATCTTAGCTCAAAGCCCTGAAAGGTTGTACTACGTGGGCTTGCGCGGGCGAGGAATTTTGCCGGTTTGCCGTCCCTTGCGACGACGAGACTTGCCGTATTGCTTGGTTTCGGATTCACGCACTACAGACATCGGTTCACCGATCTGGTCGCGCATTTTTGTGATCCTGTCTCGTAGAG
>CAZOXC010000814.1:0-2108 GCA_964583205.1 uncultured Pirellulaceae bacterium
TAAAAACGACGATCAGGACAAAGATATCCACGATCACGACTCCACTCAAAGAGAAGCTACTCAATCCAAACCGCAGGATGCTTCAAACGTCGTCTCGCAGCCGGATCATCCACTGCCGGATGCAAGCTCAGAGCCCGCTGGCTCGCGTCGCGAATTTTTACAAAACGCATCGGCAGCGCTGGTGGTTTTGAATAGCTCGGTTCCTCAGGTTCCGCAGGAACAGGAAACGGACTACAGCAAAAAGTATCAACCGGAAGAGCGCTGGCGCGATCGTATGAAAGCGCCGGACGACGGCAAAAAATACGGTTGGTTTGTGGATACTCGTCGTTGTTTTGGATGTCATGGCTGCGAAGTTTCCTGCAAGGCAGAAAACGATGTTCCGCTGGGCAACTTTATCCGCCAGACGATCTACAAGGATGTCGGCGAGTACCCGCGGGTTTCCAGGATGTTTTTGCCGATGGCCTGTCAGCATTGCGAAGATGCACCTTGTATCAAAGCTTGTCCATGCGGAGCACTTGGTAAAGGAACGGGCGGCAGTGTCTTGATTGACTACGACACCTGTTGTGGACACGGAACTTGTGTTGAAGTCTGTCCTTATGGCGCGATCTATATGGACCCGGTCGCCAATCAGGCTGTGAAGTGTCACAACTGTGTGCATCGAGTCGAAGAAGAAATGGAGCCGGCCTGTGCGAATACTTGTCCGGCGGACGCTATCTACTTTGGCGACTTGAATGACAAGGATTCCAAAATCTCGCAGGCCATGGAAAAAGCTCGTGATGAAGGGCTGGAAACATCTCGACTGAGAGAAGAAAAGAACACCGAACCACGAATGTGGTTCATCGGCCCCGCTCCACAGGAAATCGAAGAACGGGTCCCCCGCGAAGGCGATTCCTACAGCACCGAGAGTTACAACATCTACAACTGGAAGGAGTCGCCCAATGAATAAGGACCCTCTTCACAACGAACAATCGCCCGTGAGCTCTCGCCGAAAATTCCTCAAGCTGGGAGCATTCCTGGGAGCCTCCGGACTGGCCGGCACCGCGCTGGGCTGCAATCAGGAACAGCAACAACAGGATGATGTGATCCCCTATGGAATCGACATCGAAAAGTGGAAGCGCACCAAGGGCGCAGATTACGAGACTGGATCGGCCCAGATGCCTGGCGTCTGCCTGCTGCCCGGACCCGGAGCCAAACGTAATTGGCCCGACAAAAACAAATATAAGAACACCACCAAAGTTCCCGGAATGTGCCAGCTTTGCAGCACGATCTGTGGCGTAATCGGGCACGTGAAAGAGGGTCGACTGATCAAGATCGAAGGAAATCCCAACGATCCGAACAGTCGAGGTAAACTCTGTGCTCGCGGTCATGCCGGATTGAATCATCTGTATCATCCTGAACGCCTGCTCTATCCAATCAAACGAGTCGGGGCGCGGGGCGAAGGCAAATGGAAGCGCATCAGTTGGGACGAAGCCCTGGATGAAATCGCCGACCGACTCAAAGCCGTGCGGGATTCCGGTCGCCTGGAAGAGTTCGCCTTTCATCAAGGTCGCCAGCGCAGTAAAGATGCATTGAAGCGATTCCTGGATGCCTTTGGGACCAAAACCCAGCTCAGCCATCGGTCTTTGTGTTCCGGCAATCGTCGAGCGGCCAACTTGACCTACCTGTGGGAGAGTGACTGGGACTTGAACGATGTCGAGAACAGCAAGTACATCCTGAATTTCGGCTCCAACGCGTTTGAAGCTCACCAAGGCCACATTCCTTTCGCGAATCGAATCCAGAATGGACGTTTCCAGAATGGAGCCAAGCTGGTCACGTTCGATGTGAGATTGTCCAACACGGCTGGTGCCAGTGACGAATGGTTCGCGCCCTACCCTGGAACAGACGGCGCCATTGCGCTGGCCATGGCTTACTCGATTATCGCAGCCGGCAAACACGATGCCGACTTTATCACCAACTGGACCAACGTTTCCGTTGAAGAATTGTTGGAACACCTGGAAAAGTACACGCCCGAATATGCCGAGTCCGTCAGTGGCGTTCCGGCAGCCGACATCAAACGGATCGCGCTGGAGTTTGCAGATGCAGCTCCCGCCGCCACGACCATGTGCAAT
>CAZOXC010000815.1:0-2107 GCA_964583205.1 uncultured Pirellulaceae bacterium
TCTTGAGGGAATTAACGCCGGAGAACAGATCCCTGTTGAGTCAGTCGGGCGAGACGAGACGACTGCCGTTTTGCGATTTGCCGACCCTCTGCCGAATGCCTCTTACAGACTCGATCTGTCGGCTGCAGTGACGGACGAAGCGGGCTTGTTCGCCCAGCCGAGGAGTTTCGCGTTTCAGGTAGAGCAGCCAACTCGCCTTGCCGAATCATCACCGTCCGCAGGCGAAGAAATGGTGGCGTTGACTCGCGAGACTGTGATCCGGTTCGATGAGCTAGTTGACCCAGCGACCATCACCTCTGACTCGTTTTATCTCATCGCCAACAGTGAGCGTGTCCCCGGAAACATCCGCGTGTCCTCCACCGAACGCTTCGCGACCTTCTTCTACGACGAACCGCTGCCGGCTTCGACTGAGGTTCGTATTATGGTGAACGGCGACCTGATAACCGGTCGCGACGGGCTGCCAGTGGATGCGGACAACGATGGTGAACCCGGCGGAACGTTGCAGGCTGACTTCCGCACGCTGCCGATTACGCACATTCCCGGGACGAGTGTCTTCGGTTACGTGTATGACTCGTACAACCAGGACAATGATGGCAACGACATTCCGATCGTTGGAGCTACCATCTCACTCGATGCGAACCCCGATGTGTTCGCCGTCACGGATGAGAACGGCTTCTTTGAACTCGGTCTACAGGATCTGGACGGCAACGGCACTCCAGATGGCCTTCCCGCTCCTGATTTCTTCGTCCACATCGACGGCAGCACAGCAACCAACGCGCCCAACGGAACGGCCTACGCCACGCTGGGCAAGCCATTCCATAGCGTTCCGGGTCAGCGAATTCAACTCGAAATGGACGGCGGCCCGGACGTCGATCCGGACGCACCGGGCGAGCAGTTCCACGTCTATTTGCCTCCGATGGCGGCAGGCGACGTCATCTCGTTAAGTCCAACTGCGGATACTGTTGTTGGATTCGGACCAGCCGCTCAGGAACAGATTCGCGCCATTTTTGCTGACGACCCTGCCCGAGCTCAGCTGGTGATCGACTCCATGCAGATTACTTATCCTGCTGGGAGCGCCCAAGACGAAAGTGGAACGCCCGCTACGCAAGCCACGATTATTCCGGTCCATCCAGATCGGCTGCCTGCACCACTGCCCCTCGGTGCCGAACCTGAATTGGTGGTGTCCGTGCAGGCAGGGACGGACGCAGGATTCAACCTGTCAGGGGGATCGACCAACTTCGATGTTCCAGCGCCTGTGTCGTTTCCTAATCTCGACGAACTCGGTTTAGGCGAACAAGCGCTACTCATCTCTTTTGATCACGATGCTGGCGAGTGGGTCTCCGTGGGCTCGATGACGGTGTCGACTGATGGACAACTGGTATCGGACGACAACGTTGGAATTCTCGCACCTGGCTGGCACTACATAGACTCCGGATTCGAGGACGAAACAGATCCTGAGACAGAGGACGAGGAAGAGGACGAGGAAGAGGAAGAGTATTTGGTCACAGTTGAAATCGGTGCTCAATTTGGGTTTACACCGCTAACGCTGGACTATTCGGCCGGGATAACGATTCCGAATGAGGTCCTCGGGTTGGAAGGAGACCAGCCGCTCTCGTGGGATGGCGAGTACACGCCGTTCGATACGGTTCAGTCAAGGCCATTCTCAACACAGTTCTCTTTCACGGTCAGCGAATTCGCGTCAAACTTCATTCCCGATTTATCCGTTCGGCTGTTCGATGCAACTGCCTCGGTGTCGCTTTCAGCCGCATTCGGGATTGGCGGAATCATGGACATAACTGGCATCAATGATCGAGAAGTGGAGCTTGAAGACGTGACGATTCGACCTGGAAATGTTGAACTTGAAGGATCGTTCCAGATTGGAAACTCATTTCTCTGTAACATCCCGTTTGATATCGGCGAGAAAATCTGCTCGACATTCTCGACCGGCCCGTTCACGATTCTTGGCCTTCCGAGCATCCCCGTACCTGAGTTCTCGCTGCCCTTGCCTGTTCCCTCTGTTATCGATTTTCGAGATGACTTTTTTGTTGGCCTAATGGCTGGCGCATCTAGTTCGATCTCAATCTCTCCATTCGTGTCAATTAAGAAG
>CAZOXC010000816.1:0-2105 GCA_964583205.1 uncultured Pirellulaceae bacterium
AAATTCAATAGTCAGGATGGCCAGATTCGATTGGAACGCTTGCAGGGTTTCAACAACGATACCTGGGTGACCGTCAACGGGTTCGGGCAATTTGATGACACGAGTTGGGAATTTGAATTGAGCGATTTGATGGTCGGCTCGCTGGATCTGGACGAGCACCTGTATTTTGCTTTGCCTCAGGAACTGTCAGAATCCGTGCGCAAGCTGGAGTTTGATGGATTGGTCAACGTCTCCGGTTTGGTTAAGTTCTCCAGCGACGAGTTGGAGGGGCAGTCCACCGCAACTTTTCCGAACAGTGGAAGTGTGGTTCAAGAAGACGGATTCCGAATGACATGGGATCTTGAGTTTGGAACCACCGGAGCCAGCCTGTATGTGGGAATTCCGATCGACGATTTAACTGGCCACATTCACTTGATTGGCGAGTATGGATATGAAGGCGCAAACTCCTACGGCGAAATCGTTGTGGACTCGGGCGCTTACCAGGGTGTTCAATTCACCAATCTCTCTGGTCCAATTTCGATTTCAGAGGAGATGTTGGCCATCGGAACTGAAGCTCAATTGCCTCAGCAGTTCGGGCCGCCGGCACCATTCAGCGGCAGCGCGTTCGGCGGTCAAATCGCCTGCGATGCGATTGTCGAGGGTGACGCTGTGGGCGAATTCCAGGTTCGCACGACTCTACAGCAAGTGGACTTGAAGGAGTTTCATGCGGAGATGACGAACAAGGCCGGTGAGATCGACGGATCCGGCTACGCTGGGATTACTCTACGCGGCAATTCACAATCCTTTAACTCGTTGAGAGGCGAAGGGTTCGTGCGGCTGCGCGATGCGAAAATCTACGAGTTTCCATTGATAGTGGCGCTGTTGAAAGTGGCTCGAATTACGCATGTTGACACGAATGCTTTTGACGAGGGCAACGTCGATTTTACAATGCGGGGCAGCGACATCGAGCTCAATCGGATCGAACTAATTGGCGATGCGGTTAGCTTGTTGGGCAACGGAAAAATGAACTTGAAACACGAAGTCGACTTGGACTTTTACACGGTCATCGGTCGCAACCGCCTGAATATTCCCTTGTTGACGCAACTCTACAAAGCCGGCAGTCAGCAAATTCTCTGGATTCGTGTCGCCGGTTCGATTTATGATCCACAGACTTCTCGCGAGGTGCTGCCGGGCCTCAGTGATACGTTGAAGCAGATTTTTTCCGAGTTCGATACTTATCGGGAAGGTCCGCCTCAGTTTAGCAACTTTTCAAATTGACCAGTAAAACCCATGAACTCAGTATCCCCTCCAGTCCAGGTCTCGCCCGCGAAGAGAATCGGCGGTGTCGTGATGGCATCGCTGCTGAAGAGCACGTCCAAATGTTTTGGTTTGCAGGCTTCTTATTATGACCGCAGCGCAGATCCGGGCAGCCGGTACTACAACGAGCACTGTATCTTTGTGTTTTGGCACGAATACATTTTTCCTTTGTTGCCGCAGTGGTCGCAGTGTCCACTAACATTGTTGGTCAGTCAGCATCGCGACGCCGAGTGGCTTAATCAGGCAGCCATCCGAATGGGTTATCAAATCGTCCGAGGCAGCACCAACAAACGTGGCTCGGCCGCTATCCGTGAACTCAAAAAGCATTCACGGCATTCCAGTTTTGCGATTACACCCGATGGTCCCCAGGGTCCTCGCCGCCAGATGGCAGCGGGTCCGTTGTTTATTGCATCGCTGCTCAAGATGCCAATCGTTCCGGTTGGAATTGGTTGCAGTCGTGCCTGGCGAATGAATACCTGGGATCGATTTGCGATTCCGAAACCCTTGTCACGGGTTCGAGTCGTGTTTGGTCCGAAGATTTATCTGGGCAAGGTGCGAGGAGACAATTTGGAAAAACGAAGACGCTCGATAGAAAAATTAACGAATCAGTTAACGCATTTTGCCGAGCGTTGGGCCAAAGACGGCCAGCGAGTGTTGGGGCAAAAAAAATTGGCCCCCCAAGGAGGCCAAAGTGATCTATTACTAAATGACTCGATCGATTTGTCGCTTCCGAAATCGCAACCAACGCCAGTAAGAGTGGCTGCCTGAATCGGATTGCCGAAAAAAGGTGACGGCAAACGAGATTAACG
>CAZOXC010000817.1:0-2104 GCA_964583205.1 uncultured Pirellulaceae bacterium
GCTCTGGCCTTGGCCACAATCGTTGTCACGCAAGGTCCAAATCTGGTCAACAATTATTTCGAGCCTACTGTCAATCATTTTTCAGAATCGATCAGCGGAATGGTTGAGCAGCGAGCGGAGGTGTTTGATGGCCGGCAGTAATCCTGATGCGCAGCACGCGCCGACGCCACAACGAATTCGCAAAGCTCGCGAGCAGGGGCAGATTCCCTTCAGCCGCGATTTGATTTGGGCTGGGATCTGGATCGCCGGATTCAGCGGAATCGGCTGGCTGGGTCAGTCGCTGCTGCAAAGTTGGACCGAATCGGTACAAACGGTTTGGAGTGCCGGGCCACAATCGTTCTTGTCACAGTCCAGGACTTCGCCGGAAGTGTTTTCCGAGTTTCAACTGGTTGGCTGGCAACTGATTGGTTTACTTTCGTTTGTTGGTGCGGCGGCCCTGTTGTTTAACCTGTTGCAAGGAAATGTCGGCTGGTTTCCCCAGCGGATCGTGCCTCGAATGAGCCGCTTGTTCGAAAAAGAACGAGGGATCAACGTCGATGGATTCCTGAAGTCGGTAACCACGCTGTTGAAAATTGCATCGCTGGGCAGTGTGAGCTTGCTGTTTATTTACTGGAATCGTAACGAGTTGATGATGTTGGGGGCCGATTCGATTCAATTGACTGCCCAGCAAGCCACAAAGTTGTTGGCCGGTTTCGGTTTGCAGGTCGCGATCGTTCTGGGAATCTGGGGGTTGGTTGATTATGGCACGGCGCGGTTGGCGTGGTTCCGCAGTTTAATGATGACCGATCAGCAACTCAGAGATGAGCAACGCGAAAGCACCGGTAATGCTCAAGTCCAATCGGTACCGATGGAACTTCCCGATCGGCAGCACTCGCCTCAGCCGGAGGGCCGGCAGATTGACTCAAAAGTGAATCAGGTTGACGAGGGGGCAGGGTGATCAGCTTGGTTTTCCATGCTGGATTCCTGTTTGTCGTATCCGTATCGTTCAAAATATCTTGACCAGCGTTGATTGATTTCAGATATCAGTTCTGGATCGGTTTTGAGTTGATTGGGTTTGTAGTTGCCTCGACTTTCCAGAAATTGCGCGACACTTGACGAGGTCTCTTCGAATGCTGGAAGCTCCAACTGGGAATAAATTCGTCCAATCGTTCCCAGCGAGTCTTCCATTAAATCTTCATATCGAATTTCAATCAGCCGATTGTCTTTGATGGTATCGGCGGCATCAAAATAGCCTTGGTACATCTTCTCGTAACTCTGAAACACGAATTGTCGCAACCAATCCTCTGAATAGGAAGGTTTTTGATAACTCTGCACCTGGTCGAGCGCTTTCCAAAGTCGAATCGTGGAAGAAAAAATGCGATAGGGATGACGTGAAATGTGAATGAACCTGGCACCCGGAAACCACTCGGCCAATTGAGCAATGCGGCCCGTATGAGTGGGCGATTTCAGCACCAGCGGCTTTTGATAACGGAGAGTCAGTGCCCGGCAAAAATGCGTCAACGAGTTCTTCAGTTGCTCAACGTGTTGAGGATTCGCACTGGATGTGTTGAGGAGATCCTGATGTCTAGGTTGGTTGTTACAAAAGGCGACTCGGCGATAGGGCGTGGGCGAGCCCATTGTACAGAGCGCGAATTCGTCTTCCTGTGGCAGGTCCACGCCGGCCGGCATGTTGTCCATCGGACGATGCGCGGGCATGAGAAGTTTCACAACCGGATGAAAGAACCAACGCGAGACCAGAAAATGATGTGGTAGAAAACAATCGTAAGTCGAGGGGAAGGCGAGACGTTTGTCCTGAGTAAGAATCTCGTGCATTAAAGTCGTGCCACTTCGCCAATGGCCGATTACGAAAATCGGTGGACTGGACAATTCCTGAGCGGCAATCTTTTTGCCATGAGTCAGCTTCTGCACTCCGGCCCAGAATGAATTGAATACAGTGCACCCGCCAACCAGGAACAGCATCGGGTATTTGGTGGGATGAATCTTGAATCGGTTCTCGGTCAGCAAACGCATATAGGATCCGAACGTCATCCCATTCCAGAATCGTGGTGACCACGACGGATATTGATTGGGCTTGTCCGGGCTCACTGCGCGCGAGTTTTTAGAG
>CAZOXC010000818.1:0-2104 GCA_964583205.1 uncultured Pirellulaceae bacterium
CTGTTGGGTATTGGCGTGGAAGTCATCGTGGTTGATCGGAATCCCAATTGCCGATCGATGGTTGAGGAAATGGGAGCCTCTTTCACCTCCAACAGCGAGCCTTGCGATTTGCATTGCAAGGATTCCATACAGGCTGTCATCGTTGCCACTCCGGCATCCACTCATGTGGAAGTCATTCGGAATTTTGCCAAGCTGGACGTCCCCATCTTTTCAGAAAAACCTCTGGCAACCAACTTGTCCGACGCCCGCTCGTTGGTCGACCAGTTGGGTAGCCGACTCTTTGTGATGCACGTCTGGCGATACCACGCTGGTGTCCTGGCCATGAAGCAGGTCATTGAATCCCAGGAACTGGGGCCGATACGCTTCATTAAATCGACTCGAATGAATTGGACCAGCCCCAGATCGGACGTCGATAGCGTTTGGACGTTGGCACCACACGATCTGTCCATTGCTATTGAACTGCTGGGGTGCGTTCCGCCGTTGCAGTTTGCAAGTGCTGAGTTGCAAGCAGGCAGAGCGGTCGGCATGACCTGCGTCCTGGGCAAGCAACCGAATTTCCAACTGGAATTATCCACACGCTGCCCGGAAAAAATTCGACGACTCCAAGTCCATTTTCGCGATGGGGTTGCCTGGCTCGATTCCGATTCGGCGACGTCGCTACGGATAGTGAAAGATAATCATCAACGAGGCGATGGCAATACAATCGAACCACAAGTGGAACACTTGCCTTTTGAAAACAAGCCGCCGCTTCGTGCAAAATTAGAGGCGATTGTGGAATACCTTGGTGGAGGTCCGTTGCCCAAATCGAGTGCCGAGGAAGCTCTCCAGATTGTCCAGCGAATCACGGAAATGCGAACTGCCGCTGGTATCAGCTAGTCAAGTTGCACAAACATCTGGCGCCGACCTCGCCTGGCTTATTGATTCGACTGTTGAATCGCATGCGTTGTGGTTACTCGGCATGCAGTATCTGTTTTGCCGCTTCCAAGTTCCGGATGGTGGCCATTAATTCTTGAAGCGAGCCAAGTGAATCGGTGCGGTCGGAAACCATGGTGGGCTTTACCGGCCAGGGCAAATCTAATTCCGGATCGTCCCAGCGACACCCTAAGTTGTCGTGGTCCGCATATTCACGATAGGACTCGGAAACTGCCTGCAAGTGAACTGAATCGTTTGTGAACAACCAGCCGTGCAAGATTCCTCTGGGAAAGGAAACGCAACAGGGCGAATCTTGGCCAACTTCGATTAGACACGATGTTCCAAATGAAGACGAATTGTCGCGCAAATCAGAAAGCCCGATGATCGCACTGCCCTTGAGCAGCGAGATATACTCGTCATGTTGACGATGAAAGTACATGCCTCGCAAGACGCCCTGTTTGGAATGCACCACACTCAATTGCGAGATGTCTTTGAGTGCTGTATTCCAATGGTCACAATAAATTTCGCGAAAAGTTCCCCGTTGGTCATGATGCGCTTCAAAGGGCCGGCACTCCGCACCCTTTGGAAGTTGGCCATAGATAATCTTCATTGATTTTTGCCTGTGGTTAGTGTCTCCGGGTTGCCCCGTGTCTCTTTCAGATGCCGAATAAATCCATTGCGACCGCGAAAGTTCCACCAAAACTTGAGTGCTCGCGGGTGAATACCGAAACGTGGAAGAGTTCGGTAAGCGACTGGACTGATGATGGCCGCCAGGATTTCCCTGGTGCTGGAGGCGAAGCGTGTCCTGAAAACGATATTGGCTTGCAAGTAGGCTGCGCGTTCCAACAGTTTGGCTCGAAAATCTGGATCCTCTTGCATAGCTTGAAAATAGTAATCGTGCTCCGGGCTGGACTGTTTTCGATAGCTGTCCGGGCGGTTCGACGATTGAACAATCAAGACGGTAACTCGCTGACTGAGGACAAAATGGGCTCCAGCCCGATAAGCTCGAAACAGGAAATCCTGGGAAGATTCGAAGCTGCACTGGTCGGCTGGCCGCCAACCACCGACCTGTTCGTGGCTGGACTTTCGAATCAGCCAACTGGAGGCAGGCGTATAGACTTCTGGCCGCCAATCGTGATCCAGCCCCACGCCTCGCAAATCAACCGCTGTTCCTTCTAGTGAGACTTCCTTG
>CAZOXC010000819.1:0-2102 GCA_964583205.1 uncultured Pirellulaceae bacterium
AAATGTCGATGGCTCCGATTCAAACTAATGGTGTCGGGACTGCGGCGTTGATCATGTCAATTATTGGCCTGGTGTTTCCCTTGTTTTCAGTCATCGCTTTGATTTGTGGACTGATCGGGATATTCAGCCAGCCTCGCGGCAATGCCGTGGCGGGTATCATTGTTTCGTTGGTAACGATTCTGCTTTGGGTTGCTTTATGGGTGTTCGTGTTGGGCGGGATGGTGATGGCTTGTCTGGGGCTGGCTCAGCTCGGTCCGGTGATCGCAACGCATGCCACCATGTTTGAGATACAGGTGGAAATGGTCGAGTTTCATGAAGACAACGATCATTGGCCAACCCTGGTCGAATTCGAAGACAAATTTGGTCATCGAAACGACGGTTGGGGCAATCCATTTTCACTGGAATTGGATGGTCAATTTGCAATACTTGTCAGTGATGGTCCCGACGGAATACCGGGTACCGATGATGACATCAGGCATACTCGGATGGACGGGGATAACTTGCCTGAATTCCAAGAGGGAATCGACTTCGAATTCCCCGAAGAGTTCGATATACCGGTGCCCGAGATGCCAGAGGTTCCTGAGATGCCAGGCTTTGAAATGCCAGATTTGCCGGATCCACCGGAAATCCAGATTCCGCAATTTCCCAATAACGGGTAATCCGCAACTAATTCCCAATCACCACTTGGCTGATCAAGTATCCAAGGTCAATATGGAGTGATCGAGAATGGAAGTGGATCCAGGGCTGGTGCCCGGCGCGGTCTTCAAAACCGTTGGGCCGTATGGAAGCATGCGGTTGGTGGGTTCGATTCCCATGCACTTCCGCCATTTCGGTTAGCGGCGATTTCGGTTAGCGGCTCAACTTTCATCTTGATCGGCAGAAAATTCGCGATCCGAACCCGATCACTCCAAGCACCGGTCACTTCAAGCACCGATCACTTCAAGCACCGATCACTTCAAGCACCGATCACTTCGAACATTGATCAAGGCTGCTTGCTCTTCGATCCGTTATCGATCTCGACGTTTGCGTTTGTTGCCGGACTTTGACGATGATTTGTTTCGCGAATTCATGTTTTTGTCGACGATAGTCGCAATCGCTTCATCCCAAGTGGGAAACGTCTTCGGCTTGCGAGACTTATGGCCCGAATCATGATCGTCCATCTCGTCGTAATTGTCCTCATTTGAAGAGCGGCTACGTTTGCTCCGCCGCCCTTCGGTTGCTTGCTCTGCTTCGGCCCCTGATTCGGATTTGCGTTTGGTCCGCTCGTCTCGGACTGGGCGTTTGCGTTTTTTACGACGAGTACGAGATTCCGATTGTTCTCCGTCCTGGCTCAGGACTTCGTCTTGATTCTGTTCACTGTCTCGGCTCCGTTCACTGTCTCGGCTCCGTTCTTTTTCGCGGTTGCGATCACCGCCTCGGCTACGAGAACTGCTGCGGCTGCGTTCGCCATCACGGCTTCGATCACCATCGCGGCTTCGATCACTGTCGCGGCTGCGGGGTTTTTCCCGACTTCGTTCCGAATCATCGGACTTGTTTTCAGATCTTCTTGATTTTGACTTCCGCCGAGGCGTGGCACCTGCTGAAGTCTCGGGGTACAGATCTTGAACTTCGTATTCCAGGAATTCGGAGTCGCCTTCGAGCTGTTCTGAGTCGCCCTCATCCATCTGTTCAGTCGAAGCGTCCAGATGCTCATCATGCTGGTCTTCGCTGGCCGCATCGAAAGCTTCCATTTGTTCCGAAAGTTCGGAAGGCTGGAACATCTCGTTGAGAACTTGATCGGGTTCATTGGAATCAGGCAAGGCGACGTCTTCCATGAAACTGGGTTGATCACTGGCCCGGGGACTCTCATCTGGTTTGTCTACCGACATTGGAAACCCGGCGACGCCAAGTTCCGATGCCAGCCCGGCCCAGTTATCTTCGTTTGAATCAGCAGCGGGCGCTGGAGCTGAATCAGAACCACGGGTTGGTGCTGAGGAAGTGTTCGAGGCGCTTTGAGGCGCCTTTTCACTGGCCGAAGGTTTGGTCGAGTCCAAATCCTGCGAGGCATCAGTTGCAGCAGGCTTCTTGACTTCAGTTTGCTCCTCGACCTCGTCGTCCCAGTC
>CAZOXC010000820.1:0-2101 GCA_964583205.1 uncultured Pirellulaceae bacterium
GGCGAGTACCGTGGCCGCATACACTTGGGAGATTCTATCTGTTGATCGGCGGTCGAATTCGCCGACAATTCAGAGTAACTGCGAATTTGTTAAATTGCAAGAAATTCCGGTGTTAGCTCTGATGGATAATTATAGTGTGGTTTCTAGGACTCGACGGTACCAATTATCCTTTTTTGTCGTAGATTGAGTCCAATTTCCTGTTCTTTTTGTGTGGTTGAGTGGCCAAGGATTCTAAAGCGGCCGGTGTTGCCTATCTTGTTATTCGGGATGGCACTAAATGGTCAGACGTTTTTCGTCTGATTCCTGGTAGAACCGTTACAATCGGACGTTCCCCGACCAGCCAGATCGTCATTCGCGAGGAACAGGCCAGCAGACAGCATGCTGAAATCTTTATGAACAGCGGACGCTGGGTTATTCGAGATCTGGATAGCCGAAATGGTACAGCGATCGGCGAACAGCGCGTTTATGGCGATAACCCGCTTGCTCCGGGTGATGTTATCTGGATCGCTCGTACCAAAATGGCTTTTGTAACCGATCTATCAGAAGCCTACGGAAATAATGCCGCTGCCCAGGCCGATAATGCGAAAACCATGATCGGTCTTGAGGTGGATGATGCTCCCACCGTCGCTTTGGGAGCCGAACCGACCACGATTACCCATAGAAAATTCAGAACTCGCTTCCACTCACCCGACACTTCCGAAGATCACGACTTCGAGCCCATCCCCAAGGTTGGTCAGGCAGCCGCGAAACTCTGCCGACTGGCGTTCAATCTAGCCAACGAAAAAACCATGGCCGGGATTTCCAAACTGGCGGTGGCTGGTTTGATCGAGGGCACTCAAGCCGATGCTTGCGGCATTCTGATGATTCCTCGCTCAATGGGCAATCAGATCGACTCTGAGAAACTCGAAGTCGCTTCCTGGCATACCGCTGAGATGGAACCTTATCAACGAGTGTCCCAGTTCCTGGCTGACACGGTCATCACCGAACGCGAAGCTGTGCTGGCTCGTGACATCGCCGACGACAGCGCACTTGGAATTCGTGACAGCAAGGGCGAAATTCAGGCAACCAGTGTGATCTGTGCTCCCATCAAAGTCGCCGATCGAACCGTCGGTCTGGTGCACATCTATTCTACCGAGCACGTGCGGACACTCGATGCTGATGATCTGGACTTTACATTGGCGGTCGCCGAAAACATGGCGTTGGCGATGCGCAACCGGTTCCGCGAACAGAAACTGGTGGAAGATTTAACCAAGACAAAAAATGAAATCAGCCAGCTCCGCGAGCAACTTGGAGTTGAAAGTGAAATCGTCGGTGCCAGCCCGGCGATGCTGCTGATTGACAAGCAGATTGCCAAAGCCGCGCCCAGCAAAGCAACGGTGTTGGTCTATGGCGAAAGTGGCGTCGGCAAAGAACTTGTGGCACGTGCTGTCCATTTTTCCAGCGCTCGCAAAAAAGGACCCTTCGTCTGCCTCAATTGCGCGGCACTTTCTGAATCACTGCTGGAAAGCGAGTTGTTCGGGCACGAACGAGGCGCGTTCACTGGCGCAACAGAAAGGAAGCTCGGCAAGTTCGAAGCTGCCGACAAAGGGACCTTGATGCTGGACGAAATTGGCGAAATGAGCCCTTCGATTCAAGCCAAGTTCCTGCGAGTCCTGGAAGGTCATTCTTTCGAACGAGTGGGCGGTGCCAAGGCCATCAAAGTGGATGTGCGAGTCATCGCGGCGACCAACCGTGACCTGGAACAACACGTTCGCGACGGCGGCTTTCGAAAAGACCTGTACTTCCGCTTGAATGTCGTCAAAATCGAAGTGCCCTCGCTGCGAAAACGCCCGGAAGACACCGTTCCGCTGGCCGAACATTTCCTGCAAAAGTTCAATGCCGAAACCGGCCGCAAAATCACAGGCTTTTCCAACAAAGCCCTGAACATGCTGCAAACTTATCGTTGGCCAGGCAATGTTCGCGAACTCAAAAATGTCATCGAACGCGCGGTCGTTCTGGCACAGGGCGACATCATCGACACCGAAGATTTGACCTTGTCCAACCTCGCCACGGCCAGCGAGTCGCGGATGGAGTTGTTGATGGCCGATGAACCATTCGAACC
>CAZOXC010000821.1:0-2096 GCA_964583205.1 uncultured Pirellulaceae bacterium
GTTCCTGAGCATCCTTCTCAACCTGTTTTCGTTCGCGCTCACGAACCAGACCGATACTGTTCTCGACAAGTTCGCGCACCATACTTTCAACGTCGCGACCGTAGTATCCGACTTCGGTGTACTTTGTAGCTTCAACTTTAACGAAGGGCGCACCGGTCAACTTGGCCAGCCGGCGAGCAATCTCCGTTTTGCCGACACCCGTCGAACCGATCATCAAAATGTTCTTGGGCGCAACTTCAGCCCGCATTTCTTCCGGCAATTGTTGACGACGCCAACGATTCCGAATGGCAATCGCAATAGCCCGCTTGGCGGCATCTTGACCGATAATGTATCGATCAAGCTCCGCTACCAACTCGCGCGGAGTTGCATTGGTCGCCAAATGAATCAATTCTTGACTTGTTTCCTGATCAGCCATCGCTAGCCCTGACACTCAAGCTCCTCTACGTAAACATTTCCATTGGTGTATATACAAATATCGCCGGCAATCTGCATCGCCTTTTCTACGATCGTGCCCGCCGACAAATCCGTATTGTCTTTTAATGCCCGCGCCGCCGCGATCGCGAAGTTTCCGCCCGAGCCAATACCGATGATGCCGTCCGTCGGTGCAATCACGTCGCCCGTGCCACTGATTAACAACGCGTGTTTGGAATCGGCAACCGTCAGCAAAGCCTCCAACTGACGTAACATTTTATCCGTTCGCCACAGCTTGGCCAATTCGGTCGCTGCCCGTTGAATATTGGCCGGATGATCTCTGAGTTTTTCTTCAAATCGTTCCAACAAAGCGAATGCATCTGCACTTGCTCCAGCAAAGCCACAGAGCACCCGGCCATCGTTAAGTTTCCGAATTTTGCGAGCATCCTGCTTCATCACCGCGTTGCCAAGCGTAACCTGGCCGTCGCCGCCCATTGCGACCATTCCCTGGTGTCGTACGGTTAAAATCGTGGTTGCGTGAAATTTCTGCATTTGTTGGTCCTGATTTTGGTAACTCAAATTGTCATCCAAAATCGCGTTTTCCTCTAGGTCCCTCATTAAATTCCTCGCGAACCAAGTGGATTTCAGGCTGGTATTTTCGATCCAGCGTTAACCTGCCAAAATTCGCTGACCGTTCCTTTGCAATTGACTTTCTGAAATTTGTGCATCACTCATGTCTGAATCCGCCGAAAACTCAAACGAAATCTACTCGCGCAGTCCGCATTTGCTCCACAAAACCCGCTCGACTTTGCTGGTGATTGACTTGCAGGAAAAACTGGTGCCGTCAATCCGAGGCCATCAGAAACTCATCTGGAATACTCGCCGACTGGTCGATGGTGCTGGCATTCTGGAAGTGCCCGTTGTCGCGACCGAACAATATCCTCGAGGTCTGGGGCCGACCGTTGCCGAAATCGGAGACAAACTTGATTCGATCCCTGAAAAATCCATGTTCAGTTGTCGCGAGTGTAGTTCGATCATCGAGCATGCTCGCGATACCAACCGGCACCAAATGGTGCTGACCGGAATCGAAACGCATGTTTGCGTGCTGCAAACCGCTCTTGATTTTGTTGCGGCTGGACTGGATGTATTCCTGGTCACCGACGCCACCGGTTCAAGATTCCGCAAAGACCAGCGGATCGCAATCCAAAGGATGCAATCGCAGGGCATCAATCTGATCACCACAGAATCGGTTTTATTCGAGTGGTGTGAAGTTTCCGGGACACCCGAATTCAAAAAAATAAGCGAGTTAGTCAAGGAAGACGGCCCGCACGGCATCAGCGAACAGGATGCCGGTCGCCATAGCTCGCGCACTTAGTCAGCATCCGACTAAGCATCTTTCAGATAACGATAAAACTGATCCAACACCCATTTGGCAACTCGAGCCTGCCTGATCGCCGGGTGGCTGGACCCGCTGAATTCGCGCGATTCGGTTCGACCTTTGACACCGTCGACGATTTCCAGTTTCACCGCAAATTCGCGATTGACGTCTTTGGCATTTTCTGGCGAGGCAACTTCGTAGCGCAACGTGTAGTCTGAATCAAAGTTGCATTGCTTTGCGACGTCCGAACTACAATCGGCCAGGCAACCTTTGAGTTGCTCCTGAAAATCGCGCTCAACTCCCAGCC
>CAZOXC010000822.1:0-2094 GCA_964583205.1 uncultured Pirellulaceae bacterium
GTCTTTGGACATTCAGTTGGATCGTGGCGAGCACAATTGGTTAATGATTCGAGCGCGCAAGCACCGCTGTTCGAGCCTGGCAGGCAGAAAGAATGGCACCGCGTAGGAGTAGGTCTATTTTGACCAATCGCGACGTTTTCGGGAACTGGGAATCCCCATCTTCTTGCGGTACTTTGTGACCGTGCGGCGAGCGACCTTGAAACCATTAGCTTTCAGGCGTTTTACCAGCTCGTCATCGCTCAATGGACTTGATTTGTCTTCGTTGTCCACCAATTCCTGCAGCTTGATTCTGATTTTATCCCAAGCCACATCTTCCCCTTCCGAGGTTGTGGTGCCGCCGACAAAAAAGCGTTTAAGTGGAAAAATTCCCCTGGGCGTTTCGATCCATTTGTCATCAACCGCTCGACTGACTGTGGTCACGTGGACTTCAACGATGTCGGCGATTTGCTGCATCTTCAGTGGTACGATGTGCTCAGGTCCTTTGTCCAGGAAGTCGGTTTGGTGCTCGACGATCTGCTGAGCGACTCGAATCAACGTTGAGCGTCGTTGGCTGATGGCATCGATCAGCCACTGGGCCGAGTTGATTTTCTTTTTGATAAACTCTTTTTCGTCGGCTGTCGCCTGGCCATTGGCGATCCGTTGGCGATGAAACTTGCTGATGAACAGTCGTCGACCGGGACCTTCTTCCATCTTCACGACGTATTTACCATCATCGCCCCGTTCGATCCACAAATCGGGATTAACATTGGTCGAGTATTGCGTGACGAATCGCCCGGCTGGTTTTGGGTTCAACCGACGCAACTGTTCTTTTGCTTGTTCGATTTGTTCGATCGAGTATCCGGTAGCCTTTTGAATCTGGGGAATGCGATTTTCGCCCAGGTCTTCCAGGTGCGACATTACCAGCGTGCGAACTTCCTCGTGATAAGGAATGTCATCGGAGATCTGCAGAGTCAGACATTCCGACAGGTTTCTGGAAGCGATACCGGTCGGTTCAAGTTGCTGAACGATTTGCAGCGCTGATTCTGCCAGTTTCAAGTCGTCTTCACTGGCGCCCGATGGTAACAAGTCAATCAACTCGACTCGCAAATAGCCACCGTCTTCGGCATTCAATGTGGAGATGATCCGCTCGCACATTTTCATCATGTCGGATTCCATGTCCATTAGCTGCAGTTGTTCCAGCAGGAAGTCCTGCAGCGTGGGCATTTTTTCTGCGACGTTGGTAATGAAATCGTGGGCTCGATCGCCTGCTTCCTGCATCCTGTTGGCGCTGGGTCGAGGTCGCTCGTCAAAGTGGTCTGGCACATCCTGGTGCAGGTTGACCAGTCGTTCAAAGTCGTCGGCGTTGTTTTGCGATTCGTCGACGACCAGTTCTTTTTGCTCGACATCGACTTTTTCATTGCGTTCCGGTTCGCGCTCTGTCGCGCGGTCCGCGTTTTCGTCCGGCAGCGTAGCGTCACGTTCACCCATCTCCAAAACAGGATTGTCGATCAACTCCTGTTCAATTCGTTCCTGCAATTCGGTCAATGGCATGCGCAGAATCTCCATCGATTGGATCATTCGAGGAGCCATCGTCTGCGTTTGCTTTTGCGTTAAGTTTTGACCGAAGGTCAGTTTCATACGGGAGTCCTGTAACGTTCTATCGTTTTTGCGCCTTAGTCTTGTCGGTTGTGGATCTGTTTATATTCGGTTGTGGATCTGTTTATATTCGGTTGATGTCAAAAGTACATTTGACCTTAGAAACTGTATCTTGCGCATACCTGTTTAGTCGGATGAAAATCTGTGCCAGCAATTCATTTTTCAGTGCGACTAATACTATCGCTATTTTACCAGATTGCGGCGGCCAAAATGCGGATTCAACTGTCCAATTGGAATTGAATCGTGGACAATTAAAATTCGCCAGTTTTATCGTGAAATTCACGACCTTCCGAATTCCTGCCGAAAACTTGTTGACAAATTCGAATCAGGAAACCAGGTCAAAGTGGTCGTCGCCCGGTAATTGCATCAGCCAGAATTTCTTTATTGGTGTGTTCCAGTACGCTGCCTTGGGTAATACCCCGTGCAAGTTTGCTGATGGAAACTTCTCGATCCTGTAGC
>CAZOXC010000823.1:0-2088 GCA_964583205.1 uncultured Pirellulaceae bacterium
GTATACGGTCAAGCGATTGCTGCGTCGGGCTGTTCTGGATGGTCACCAGATGGGTTTGCGAGATCCTTTTCTGGGCGAACTGGTTCCTGCCGTCGTCGAGGCCATGAAAGTTCCCTATCCGGAACTTGGCGAAACGGTGGAGCGAGTTGCCAGCGTGATTGAAGCGGAAGAGGATAACTTCTTCGGATCGATTGACGAGGGTTTGGCTCGAATCGAATCGATCTTCTCAGAAATGAAGTCGGCAAATTCGACAACCGTCAATGGTCACGACGCAGCCGATCTGTATCAAACCTTTGGGGTTCCCGCTGAACTCTTCGAGCAAATTTCGGTTGAACGCGGACTCGAGTTTGATTGGGACGGCTTCAAATCAGCTATGGATAAACATGGCGAAGCCTCCGGAAAAATCGCCGATGAAGTCATGGGCAATTTCGGACCTATCGATGAAATCAAGGCTCAGGTTAAGTCGACCGAGTTCCTGGGTTACGAAAATACAGTGGCTGAAGTCGCAATCGTTGGATTGATTGACGAGGGCAAGCGAGTGGACTCGATTGCGGCTCGCAACATTGAGTCGCCAGATGAATACCGTGATCAGCAATTGGTAACTGACCAGTCTCCGTTTTATGGCGAGTCCGGCGGACAGGTTGGCGATACCGGAACGATCAAAACTACGGGTGGCGAATTTCGTGTGAACGATACGCAAAAGAATGGTGGTATCCTTGTCCATTTCGGGTACGTCTCCTCCGGATCGGTTTCGTCTGGTGACAAAGCACAAGCTACCGTGGACGACCAATCCCGTTCGGCTATCCGTCGCGCTCACACAGCGACCCATATTTTGCACCATTCCTTACAACAGGAACTTGGTTCGCACGCTCAACAACGTGGTTCCAAGGTAACGGCTGACTGGTTGCGATTTGACTTTACGAATTTGTCGCCGGTTGAATCCGAGCAACTTTCCAAAATTGAGAGTGAATCGAAGGCTCGAGTGAAAGAGAGTTCAAAAGTGACTGCCGAGACTTTGCCATTGGCGGAAGCCAAGGGCAGGGGCGCTATGATGCTGTTCGGTGAAAAGTATCCAGACCCCGTTCGCATGATCTCGATCGGTGAATTCAGCAAGGAATTATGCGGCGGAACCCACGTTGCGAATTCAAGCGAGATTGGCCAATTCGAGATTGTCAGTGAAGAAGGCGTTTCCGCTGGGACTCGGCGTATCGTAGCGATCACTGGAGAAAAGGCGCACGAGTATCGCGAGCAGATTCAATCCGTTGTCGACGCGATTAGCAAAGAACTTGGTTGCTCGAAATCGCAAATCAAAGAATCCGTTGGCGCACTTGCCAACCATATCAAGAAAGCCAAGAAACTGATTTCAGGTGGCGGTGGCGAACTAGCGTTGTTGGAGTTCACAGATCAGGGCGATCAACCCGAATACCTGGAACTTCGTTCGGCACTTCGTCAAACTGCCAATGATTTGAATTGCCCGTTGTTCGAAGTCGGTAAACGAGTGCAAGCGATGCACGGTGAGGCTGCAAAACTTCGCCAGCAATTGGACAAACTAAAAGACGCTCCCAAAATGGATGCCGATAGTTTGCTGGAAACTGCCGAATCGATCGGCGATATCAAGGTGATCGCGGCCGAGTTAGCTAATGGTAATCCCAATTTGATGCGAGGTTTGATCGATCAAATCCGCAAGAAGACCAATCCCTCTGCAATCTTTCTGGCTGCGGCCATGGGTGAAGACAAAGTCATGTTGGTAGCCGGATTCAGTCGCGATCTGGTTGAGCAGGGCTACCATGCCGGAAACTGGGTCAAAGAAGTCGCACCCAAAGTCGGTGGCGGCGGCGGTGGCAAACCTGATCTCGCTCAAGCCGGTGGCAAAGATCCCGGCAAGATCGGCGAGGCACTCGAGGCAGCGAAAGAATTTATTCGCTCCGCACCCGTCGGGTAATGTTTCAATTCATGTTCGCAGCACCGGCAACTGCATAAAAAAACGCCGGCAACTGCCGGCGTATGAGACGTTCTCGTTGTTGATCAAGCTATCATGACTTGGCCAACAATCCATTCAATGACTCAAGGATCGAATCGTAATTTGGC
>CAZOXC010000824.1:0-2086 GCA_964583205.1 uncultured Pirellulaceae bacterium
GGACGACATGGAAGCCGTCGAATACACCAATAAAGATGCCACCATCGGTCGCATTCCAGTTCGCACAGCTGAAGATATTGCAGCCTATACAAGCAAAGTGATTGGATACGAAGCTGCTTACCCAACGGACGATTTCTCGCAACGCTTCGTTTACACTTGCCCGGAGCGAGGAGCCTATCCCAAGCTGGAAACCAGTCGACAGGAACTAATGTCTCAGTGGAAAGGCGGCGAAGTTGAACAGTTCTTTGCTGCCAAGTCTCCCTGGGATGGCAAAAAAGACGGAGACTACGACCTCTCTCCAAAAAACTGGGTCGAAATGATCAACTCGGGCCGAGCCTCAAAAATGCATATGCATGGACACGGCATTCTCCCGATGTGGATCCTGGAAGATGAATCGAAAATTACCGCAGACTCGGTCGAAAAACTCAAAAACAAGAACGCCTATCCGGTCGTCACCACCGTTTCCTGCTTTACCGGCCATTTCGATTCACTCAAGGATCCATCCATTACCGAATCTATGCTGCGGCTTCCTGACGCCGGAGCCATCGCGATCATCGCACCTTCACGCGAAGGCATTGCAGTTTTTCACGAACGATCCGACATGCGGTTGATGGTTACAGAAGGAAAAATGGATGGCACCACGGAAACATTGACCAAGTTCTGGCAACATGCTCTCAACGGCGAAGCAACCATCGGCGAGGCATTTCGAGCAGCTCGAGTCGACATGACCGAGGATGGTAAAAAGACTGATGGTTATCACTTTGTGCAATGCGAACTGAATTTGCTGGGCGATCCTTCACTTGATCCACGAGCCAGCAAGGTCGATGCGATCAAGGCGAATGTCGAATTGACTCGTGAAAACGGCGCTTCGCAACTTGCGATTTCCAATGCTGCCAATTGCCAAGTCTGCGTTTGGGATGGAGAGCAAGGCTATTGGGTGCAAGAACTTGGAACCAACGGCTCAACTAAAGTCAGCCTCGGTGAAAACGTCGCCAAGAAATACCACGTCGCAGTTTTTGGTACGGGCAAGAATACTTTTCACACCACGGTCGAGAAGTAGTCAGTCACGTTCGACGAAACAAACATCTCCTCTCCCCACTGGGGGAGAGGCTTTTCAGTGTCCGTTCTTTTTGGAACTGAGTCGGGTCGTTACTTCTCTGGTTGATCGATCAACCAGGAGTAACCCTTGGCCTTGGCATCTCGGGTCAAGTAAACCAGGTTCGAAAATTCTTCAGGGCCGGCGGTGTTCCAATGGAACCAACTGATCCCCATTGATTCCATGGATTGAACTCCTGTGGAATGCTCTTTGAACAAGGGTGGGGCTTGTGGATCCGAAGTCAAACCGGACTCGGTCGGGAAATTCTGCTCGGTATTAACCAAGGCGATTCCGGCATCAGCCACCCGTTTTAATTCGCTCACAATGTCGAGTCTCTGCTTGCCCGTTTCGTCAATGAATGGGTCAGCAAGTTGATAGGGATGAAACCCGATTGATTCGTTCTCGAAAGTCACTCCACGAGTTTTAAACTCTTCAGCGACGGCCAACATGGATTTTTCATCGATCCAGGTAGCTGGCGTGGCGAACGAACCGAGAATCACGTGGGTATCGGGTGCGTACCGCCGAATCGTTTCGTAACCGTCCATCAAACCGGCAATGTCCTGCGAATTATAGTCGTTGGGATGCCACTGAACGGGCTCGTTGGCCAGTTCGAAAAACACATTGGTTTGCTTGCCATAGCGCTCGGCCACCAAAACCCAGAAGCGACGAAAGTAATGGATACTGCGAGCATACTCGAAGTGGCGATCCTCGCCAGCAACACCAGTAGGATCTCGAAACCCTCCTGTGTCGTGATAGTTGATCAGCACATACATGCCGCGAGCCTCGGCCATTTCAACAACCTTGTCAAAATCTTTGTACATCGCGTCGATATCTTTTTGATCCCACAAGTCAGCGTAGGGATACGCAATATCCGATCCCGCATCGCCATGACTTCTTTGCCAGGGATCGAACGCTACCAGGCGAACCGAGTTCAGCCCGAGCGCAGCCAGGTCGTCCCAATATTTCTTGCTGTAGACATAGTCGAAATCC
>CAZOXC010000825.1:0-2085 GCA_964583205.1 uncultured Pirellulaceae bacterium
TATTGGGGTCGAGTCAAGATTGTCAAGAAAGATCTGGATGATTCTCGCGGGCTGGGAATCACCGACGTGATGTCTTATCAGAATCACGACTTTCGAAACTTGCCATCCTATGCCTGGGCTTGGGCGGCCTGTCGTTTTTTTGACTCGCACCCGCAGTATCAACAAACGTTTCGCGATTTGCCGAGTGCCGCTGCCGATCAGACGATTACCTTCAGCCGGAAATTCTGGGACTCGTTGGCCGCGGAACATGAATCTATCAATCGAGACTGGCAATTGTTCCTGAAACAAATCGACTACGGGATAAACATGACGGCGGTGTTGGTCAGTGATGCCGATCGGGATGCTGACGGCAGTTTTAAGATTGCCGCTCATCGAGGTTGGCAGGCTACGGGCATCACGGTGGTGGAAGGTCAGCAGATTCGCGTTTCGGCAACTGGGCGAATCGTTGTGCGGGAAGATTTCAAGCCCTGGGAAAGCGAAGCCGGTGGAATCACGATCGAGTACTTCAATGGCAGGCCTATCGGAATGTTGCTGGGTGCCGTGGTCAGTGAATCGGATTTGCAGGAAGGAAATTTTTCGGTGGAATCAATTGGATCCAGCTCCGAATTCAAGGCTGCTCAGGACGGCGAATTGTACTTGAAAATCAACGAAGGCTCGGCTGACTATTTTGATAACTCTGGCGAGTATTCGGTTCAAGTGAACCAGTGAATTGAATCCGGCGATTGGCACCGCTTGACCAACCACCGACCAAGTGGCGAAAATTGGGCAACATCTAATTGAAAGAAACCTATGAGCATTATTCAGTCACAAGACCCTGAAATTTGGGCCACGATACTTGACGAATCCCAACGCCAGCAAGATGGTTTGGAAATGATCGCCAGTGAAAATTACACCAGCGTCGCGATCATGGAAGCTGTGGGCAGTATCCTGACGAATAAGTATGCCGAGGGTTATCCGGGCAGGCGATATTATGGTGGCTGTGAACACGTCGATGTGACCGAAAATATTGCTCGCGATCGAGCCAAGGAGTTGTTTGGTGCAGAGTTCGCCAATGTGCAACCTCACTCGGGATCGCAAGCCAACCAGGCTGTGTACATGACGTTGCTGGAACCTGGCGACACCGTGTTGGCATTGGACTTGGCGCATGGCGGTCACTTGACTCACGGGATGCACTTGAACAACTCGGGCAAACTCTACAACTTTGTTCATTACGGAGTGGATCAAACGAATCATCGGATCGATTTTGATCAAGTCGCTTCGTTGGCCAAAGAACATAAGCCCAAGCTGATTGTTGCGGGCGCCAGTGCCTATCCACGAGAAATTCCACACGGCACGTTTGCCGAGATTGCCAAAGACGTGGGCGCCAAGTTGTTTGTGGATATCGCTCACTACGCTGGATTGGTGGCTGCCGGACTGCATGACAATCCGGTTCCGGTCGCCGACTTCGTCACGACGACAACTCACAAGACGCTGCGTGGTCCTCGATCGGGGTTGATCCTTTGCAAGAAGAAGTATGCGAAGGATATCAATCGGAGCGTTTTTCCCGGGATGCAAGGCGGGCCGTTGATGCACGTGGTTGCTGCAAAGGCGATTTGTTTTCGCGAAGCGCTGCAGCCCGAATTCAAGACTTACGCTCAGCAGGTGATCGATAATGCCAGAACGCTGGCCGAAGTGTTGACGGCTGGGGGTTTGCGTTTGATCAGCGGCGGCACCGACAACCATCTGGTGTTGGTGGACGTAACGCCACTTGGAATCGCCGGAAGTCAGGCCGAAGAAGCATTGGAAAAATGTGGCATAACCGTCAATAAAAACATGATTCCTTACGATGAGCGGAAGCCACTGGATCCAAGTGGAGTTCGTATTGGAACTCCCGCGCTGACGACACGGGGAATGGGCACTGATCAGATGAAGGAAGTCGGTGCCTGGATTCTGGATGCGCTGAAGCACCATGAAGATCAGTCCAAGCTGGCTTCGATCAAGGGCGAAGTTTCTCAATTGTGTCAACAGTTCCCAGTCCCCGCCGCCGGTGTGACTGTTTAGTTGGCTGTGCAGTTGGGTCGCTCACCCACCCTCGCAACACGTGCC
>CAZOXC010000826.1:0-2084 GCA_964583205.1 uncultured Pirellulaceae bacterium
TGTAAATAGCTACTAATACGTAATAAAAACGCATTGAGTAAACATGCTGAGGGCATTTTCGGTCTAGCGATGGCTCAAGAAACTCAGTTTTGCCTTTTCGTTGCCAGCCTGCATTTTCGATCCAGCCAATTGGATCGAACAAATCGACATCGAAGACGGAACTCTTCTCCCCAACTTTAGGATGGCTCGCTAAGTATTTATAAAACAAAGACCTGAGCATACTGTCCGCGCGGGCAATTCCATCTTCACTCTTGTCTGACAATTCTGCCCAGTCAATTCTCTCTACTTTCACTAAGTGCTCCACGAAATTGACAATCGCAGAAAGCATGTCACGGCGGTTTTGATTTGCAAGTTCCAGAGCATCACGGTAGATAGTCTTTTCGGCTCGAATTCGATTGCAAGCCTCAATACACGCGCGAACTTCCTTTTCTTCGACAGTCAATTTGGAGTATTTTTCGGACTCAATCCGTTCAAGAAACGAAATTCTCTTTTGATGTACCCTGTCATCAAACGATGCTGCGAAAAACTCATTTTGCCCCTCGTATTCCGAATTTCCACCATTGACTTTTAAGTCAAATATCGGTGCGGAATATTCCGAATTTGTTGGAACCTCACCGTTTTTCTCGAAATGTTCTTTGTTCGACGGACGAATACACATCGCGAAATTTGCTACGTCCTTGAATTTCGAGCATTGAGATTCCAGCCATGTTCGTACGTGCTCTCGTATCGTTCGATCTTTTACTGCGTCAAGATTATCGAAAAGGATAATTGCTTTTCGCCTTACGGCCTTTTCGGCTTGTTGAGAGATTGCATATAACTGATCTTTCTCCGACATCCCGATTGCAAAAGCCTCCAAGCGGCTAATTGATTCTTCGTGGCCGGTTTTGAACTTTCCCGAATATAGACCAAGTACCCATTCGTGTAAGCTCAACATACCAAACTCCTCTGGTTCATGTCTTTGGAGTCGATCAAATGTTTCACTTAACTCCCGATAGCGGCTTCGTGAAGCTGCCGACTCTACGAACTGGCTGTTTGATGGATGAAAGAAGCAGAGTCCAATTTCAGTCAGATTTTGATCGCGAGATTTGACGTACTCAAATATGTCCGCACTTATCTCGGAGTAAAGAAGCTTGTATACGTCGCTTGGATCGTGTTCGTTGTTTACCTTTTCTTTTAGTTCGGTTTCATCAAAGTCAACAACAATGAAAGGTAACTTGTGCTTTTTCACATGGTCCAAAATCCCTTTGTACACAATTGAGGTCTTCCCAACTCCAACTGGACCTACAACCCAAATGGAGAGGTCGCCAGTTTCCAAAATCCGTTTCAATTCGTCTTCACAATCTTTTCTGGATTCATAAACATCTTGATAGAATCTTGAGCAATCGAGACCAAGAATCTCAATGTCACCAGTCACGCCCTTTAGGACTGACTTGCTGATTTGAAACGATAGGACTGAGTAAAGTGTTGGAAGGCCGCGCAGAATTTCTTGAGAGTTCATAAACAACAAGCAATGTGGGATGAAAAGGTATTAATTAGATGAAAGCCAATGAATTCTAACTGTCCACTACTCACTTCGCAAGAAAGTTAAGAAGAGTCGAAAGATGTTCATATTCAGAATGAAACCGGACGGGGCATTCGAAGTGAACAAGCGATGCCGTCGTTGTTTCTTCCCCAGCCAAGAATCTGCCAATTATGGCCTTCGAATTCCTCTTTGGGCCGTTGGAGCGTTCAGAATCATGACTCGTTTCCAAGACCCACATTTCCGATCTCCATCCAGTGCTCAGCCGTTGGATAATGAACGCCGTCGATTTCGAACCCTAGTTCGAACCATTGAGAGAAACAGGACTTGTTGATCGATCCATTCTTTGGCGGCGTGTGTCCCCAGAAGAAAGTGAAATCGAAGGTGTTTCCAGCTTCGATTTCTTGGCGGAGGTCGGAGAGATTGAGGGGGAGGTTCATGGCGAGCTTTTTCCTCAGGCAGTGCGTTTTCTACTTTTCATGGTTGCAATCCAGCATAAATCGATAAACGTCTAACTCCCTTAAACCCTTAAATATACGGTGGTTGAGACAATTGATGCAATGTA
>CAZOXC010000827.1:0-2081 GCA_964583205.1 uncultured Pirellulaceae bacterium
GCGCTCACAGCGAGGAACAAATTCGCCAGGCGGTGGCAGCGGTTTCGGAAGCCTATGCCAAAATCGCACCTGAAAAGATCCGCACCGTCGAATCACTCACTCGTTCCGTCGAAAAATTTCACGCAAGTTAAAAATCGCAAGTTAAAAATCGCAGTTAAAAATCGTAATGGCAAAACGGAAACCCGGGCAACTTCGCCCGCTCAAAGTAAAACGGAAGTTCACCAAACCTAGCGCCGGCAGCGTCCTGTTCCAGGCTGGCGAAACGATCGTGTTGTGTACAGCAAGTGTTGACGAGCAGGTTCCGCCCTGGATGGCAAACGAAGAAAAAGGCTGGGTGACCGCCGAATACAACATGTTGCCGGGCAGCACGAGTCCTCGCAAGAGACGCGACCGCAACAAAGTTGATGGCCGCACGACTGAAATCCAAAGATTGATCGGCCGCAGCTTGCGAGCCATCATGGATTTGAAGGCACTGGGTCCCCGCATGATCACCATCGATTGCGATGTGCTGCAGGCCGATGGGGGCACTCGAACCGCCAGCATTACCGGCGCTTTCATTGCACTGGTCGATGCCGTAAACTCGGTCGCCAAACAACTTCCCGATCCCGACAAACATCCCATTCTGGACTCGATCGCCGCAGTCAGTGTGGGAATTATTGATGGCAAGGCTCGATTGGATCTGGATTACGAGTTGGATTTCGCGGCCGACGTCGACATGAACGTGGTCATGACGGGCAAGAACCAGTTTGTCGAAATCCAGGGCACCGGCGAAGAAGCTACTTTTTCCCAAACGCAGCTCGACGAGTTGTTAAAACTGGCTCGCAAAGGTATCAAAGAATTGCTGGCCGAGCAAAAAAAGGCCTTGGGCAAAAACTGGCCCTCGCACCTCAAATAAATCCGTTTCCAGTTCGGTCACGAGAACCATTCAACCATGAGTTTTGATTCCTCGATCGACGACAAGGAACGCATTAAACAATCCCTCAGCATCGAGGAAGTTGCCGGGAACTATATGGACTTGCGGCGTCAGGGCAGCGCCTTTGTCGCCATCTGCCCCTGGCACGACGACACTCGGCCCAGCTTGCAGATTAATCCGGTCAAACAATCATGGAAGTGCTGGGTCTGTGATATCGGTGGCGATATTTTCAGCTTTGTGATGAGACGTGAAAACGTCCAGTTCCGCGAAGCGATGGAAATTCTGGCCCGACAGGCCGGTATCGAATTGACCCAGCGTAGAGCTCAGACTAAATCCGGAGACCCCAACGACAAGCCGACGCTCTACAAAGCAATGGTTTGGGCCGAGCAACTGTTTCATCATTGCTTGCTGGAAAGCCCGGAAGCCGAAAGTGCTCGAAAGTATCTGGCCGATCGCAATATCGATCAAAGTGCAATCGATGCTTTCAATATCGGCTACGCACCGGACTCGTGGAACTGGTTGCTTGATCACGCCCGCAAGACTGAATTTTCTGAATTGGTTCTTCAAGCCGTCGACCTGGTGGCCAAGTCAGATCGTTCTAAAGGTTTTTACGATCGCTTTCGCGGGCGAGTCATCTTTCCGATCCGCGACAGCAATGACCGGCCGATCGCAGTTGGTGGCAGAATTCTACCCGAACTGGCTCAGCCGACCTCAGCCGATTCCAATCCGCCCGCAAAATATATCAACTCGCGAGAGACTCGTTTGTTCTCGAAAAGCGAACAGCTCTACGCGTTAAATTTGATGCGTGACTCAATTTCTCGTTCGCGACATATGATTGTGGTCGAAGGCTACACCGATGTCGTGGCTGGCTGGAGAGCTGGAATCGACAATATGGTTGCCGTGTTGGGCACGGCACTGGGACAAAGGCATTTGCGACTGATCCGCCGCTTCGCCGATCAGGTCACGCTGGTACTGGATGGCGACGAAGCCGGACGGCGTCGAGCCAACGAAGTCCTGGAATTGTTCGTCACCGCCGATATCGATCTACGAATTATGACGCTGCCGAGTCAGGCTGACCCGGCAGATTTCCTGGAACAACACGGGGTGAACGAGTTTCGTCGGCTGGCTGAACAATCGGCTGATGCCATCGATCATAAAATTCATATTG
>CAZOXC010000828.1:0-2080 GCA_964583205.1 uncultured Pirellulaceae bacterium
ACGGTAACGACACGTAAGGCACACGAGGTACCCGCTGTCGCAAACCTCTCCTCAAGGACCCGCAAAAGCACTTTGAGATACTTGAAAAATATCACAGTAGCAAATCGGCCGATTCAAAAAGTGCGGATTCTGGTGACGGTTCCACTGATGGTTCCCGCGAACTGCCTGAGCAGAGTTTGCCAGAGATGGAGCAACAGATAGAGGCTCCCAAATGATCAAGTGGCTTGTCAATTTATGTGTTCGCGAGCGGCTGGTCGTGTTTATCATCACGGCTGCCATCATCGCCTATGGTTGGTACTCGTTTCGCGAAGTCCCGATCGACGCCATCCCCAATGTCAGTGAAAACCAGGTCATTGTGCTGACTGACTGGCCGGGCCGCAGTCCGAAAGACATTGAAAATCAGATCACATATCCACTTTCGGTTGCACTTCAATCGGTCGCAGGTGCGGAAAGTGTCCGCGGCAAAAGCATGTTTGGATTCAGTTTTGTCCAAGTCACTTTTGCCGACACGATTGACTTTTACTGGGCTCGATCTCGCGTCGCCGAACAGCTTTCGACCATCGGCAGTCAACTTCCGGAGGGAACCAGCCCGGTATTGGCTCCTGACGCAACGGCCCTGGGTCAGATTTACTACTACGTCCTCGATCCACCCCATGGGATGGACTTGGCCGAAGTTCGCAGCCAACAGGACTACATCGTTAAATACGCGTTGCAAAGCGTCGAGGGCGTTGCCGAAGTCGCTTCGATCGGCGGTTATGTCAAGCAATATCAAATCGAGATTGACCCGGACAAGCTTCGCATTCATGAATTGACGCTCAATCAAGTTCTCAAGTCCGTTCGTGATTCGAATATCGACGTCGGTGCAAAAACCATCGAAACCAGCGGCATGGAATACCTTGTGCGTGGCATTGGATTCATCGGATCAGGAAAGACGCAAGCCGAAACGATTGAGCAGATCGAACAGACCGTGGTTGCCACAAAAGACAATCTGCCAATTACGATTCGCGATCTCGCTACAGTACAACTTGGCCCGGCCTTTCGGCGCGGAGCGCTGGACTGGAACGGGAGCGAAGCGGTCGGTGGCGTTGTGGTGATGCGACATGGCGAAAATCCGAGACAGGTCATCGAGCGGGTCAAGAAACGTATCGTTTCGCTCGAATCGGAACTGGGCGGCATCAAGATAAAGGGCATCTACGACCGGACTCAACTGGTTGATGAAACCGTTGCGACGCTGACCGAAGCACTCGCTCAGGAAATTGCGATCACAATCGTCGTGATCGTGCTATTCCTGTTGCATATCCGAGCCAGTGTGGTTGTTGCGACGACGTTGCCGGTGGCAGTCTTGATGGCATTTATTGCCATGAACACGTTTGGAGTTGATGCGAACATTATGTCGTTGGCCGGAATCGCGATTGCGATTGGCACAATGGTCGACATGGGAATCATCATTTCCGAAAACGTCTTCCGTGGAATCGCCGATTGGGAAAACGAAGGACAACCTGGAGGCGAGCAAGGCCGGCTGGCCAAAATCTCCGAAATGACCAGCGAAGTCGCGCCCGCCGTCATTACTGCCGTTAGCACCACCGTCATCAGCTTTCTTCCGGTCTTATTTCTAACTGGCCGCGACTATCGCTTATTCGCGCCGCTGGCCTGGACGAAAACCTATTCGCTGGTGGCAAGTTTGATTGTTGCAATCTTACTTGTCCCACCATTGGCTCGGTTACTCTTAAAGAATCCGAAAAGCAAAAGCTGGCTGACGACGTACGCAGCGATTGTTTTTGGCGGGATTGCGGCTGCACTGGCAACGTTTGTCTGGCAGGACCAGCTTGTCTCGCTAACCAACAAATTTAATGTTTGGAGCCAACAGTTCGGCGAGCGTTTTTTAAATGGACTCGCGTTTCCGGAATTTCAGCCGATCTTTGTGACAGCGATACTTAGTTTGCTGGCTGCAGGTGCTGTGTACTGGTCGTTGCGTGAAAAGCTCCGCCCCATCGAACAGAATTTCATCGCCAGGTCGGTTAACTTTTTCTACGAACCCACACTGCGACTGTTCCTGCGATTCAAGCGATCGTTTCTGCTC
>CAZOXC010000829.1:0-2078 GCA_964583205.1 uncultured Pirellulaceae bacterium
GCGAGTCATCGCTTGACTCAACTGCCCGTCTTTATAAATCACGGTCGCCGCCGCCCCGTCAATTTTAAGCTCAACCACCCACTCCAGTGCAGCAACGTCCAGTGACTTTCGAGTTCGCTCGCCGTACTTGCGCAAATCTTCCAGGCTGTAGGTGTTATCGATCGACAACATGGGAACGCGATGCTTGACTTCCGGAAGATGTCCAACCGGCTGCTCGCCCACCCGTTGCGTCGGACTATCGTCTGTGACCAGATCCGGATGGGCTTGTTCCAGATCGGTCAATTCCTGATGCAGCTTGTCATACTCCGTGTCAGAAATTTCTGGAGAGGACTCCACGTAGTATTTTCGATCGTGGTACCGAATCTGATCGCGAAGTTCTTCGACTCTTGATTCAACCGACATCAGGCTTCCTCCGATTACTACTGGGCCGAATCATTCGACTCCACACTCCGGAACTACGGTCACGTCCTTGCCGGTCGCCGAATTGGGAATCAGGCACAGAAATTCCAGATCCTGCTGACCTTCATTTTTGAATTGATGAACATCGTTGGGCGCCACAAACACGACGTCACCCGGATTCAGGTCCTTCCATTGATCGCCATCCAGGATTTTTCCGCTGCCACTGGTGACATACACCTCGTGTTCATAATCATGAAAGTGTTTTGGCGTGTGTCCGCCCGGCTCTACAGTAAATTTTCGCATCACAAAATTGGGAGCCGCCTGTTCCTGCCCAACCAGAATTCGCACATGGCATCCGGAAGAACCTTCCATGTCGACTGGCTTCGATTCGATTTCAGCTGACGATTTTACTTGCATTCCAAACTCCTTATTGATCCCGTTTACCGTTGTAGCCCGTCTTTGACGAGACAAAACGGAACACCAGTTGAATTCCGATCGCCGCCACGATGAATGTGAGCACAATCGGCAACAATCGCGAGTATACCACGGAGGCCAGCAAGCCTGCGCCGGCGCCGATCAGGATAATCCTGGGCAGCACATTCACCAGCTTTTCCAGTTGCGGCCAAGCCAGCCAGATCGAACCCAGCACCAGCCCCAGCCGCAGGCAGATGCCTACATAAATGCTGGTCCTGCCCTGCTCGATACCGAACGCCAGGAACATCACCAGGGCAGCGATCAACAACACAACGCTGACCACGCCGATAACCGCTCGGCGAAACTTGGACTCCGCGAATTTCACAGGACGATCAGACAAGGATCTCTTCGCGCAAACCAGTCAACAAATTTACCGCATGTCCAATTTCAGATTTCTGTCGTTCGGGCTCCTGGGGAATTTCCCGCTCGATCGTCAACGGTCCGTGGTACCCGATCTCATTCAGCAATTCCAGATATTCCTGCATGCCGACATCGCCGTGACCGAGCGGCTCTTCGCTGCCCCATTCCTGTCCAGGGTTGGCAGCCCATTTCGCATCCTTGCAATGCACACTTCGGACGCGGTTACCAAGCTGCCTTAGCGCGGCCAGCGGCTCACCAGTTCCATAAAGAATCATATTGGCGGGGTCAAAATTGACGAACAAGTTATCTCGACCGACGTCATCAATAAATCGCACAAGTCCATCAGCCGATTCCTGTCCTGTCTCCAAATGCAGATTCTGATTGTTGCTGGTCACATGATCCAGCAAATCACGAGTCACCTCGATGATCTCGGCATAGCCAGCTGCGTCTGGATCCTCCGGAACGAATCCCAGGTGCAAAGCAACCACGTCGCAATTCAACTGGCGGGCAAAATCCGAAATGGCTTTCATCTCGGACAGCCGCTCGGCTCGAGTTTCCAGCGGGACCAGGCCCACTGTTCGCGACACGGTGGGGATGTCGGCATAACTCTCGCCCGCAAATCCTCCGAACACAGCCGTCAATTCGATTCCCATATCGCCGATCTTTTTCAAAAACTCGGCGGCACGCTGCGGCGTTCGAGTGGCCGGCGCTGGGGCGTGAAGTTGGATTGTGGGTACGGCCAGTTCCTGTGCCACTTCCAGTTTGACACCCAAACCGGCATCGATGCTGGTGAATACGCCGATAGGCCATTTTCGCATTGAAGCTCCTCGCAAGTTGTTTTCAAC
>CAZOXC010000830.1:0-2076 GCA_964583205.1 uncultured Pirellulaceae bacterium
CATCCTTAACACCTTGCGGCGAACCAGCAAAATTCCCATCACAAAACAGATTTTCGCCAAACCGGGTTTGGCCAACAGACTCTCAAAATAGGCTAATAGCACATCGTTTGGTGCCCAGTAAACACGTCCTTTGGTTGACTCGGGAGCCTGGCAGGTCCACCAGCCGATGCAAGCACTCTTGGGGACTTCCCACTGCTCTTCGGAAAAATCAAGCCGCTCATAGCCTTCATCTGTTTCCATTAGCGCAGAAATGTATTTTTCGCCCGGCTCAAAGGGTCGTTCGTTGACTGAACATTTTCGTTGACTGCGTCGAATTTCGTAATCGATCATGGCTGTTCGGAGGTTGCTATCAAGGAAGTGCTACCAAAGGAATTCTTTTGTTCAGAATGTCCATTGACTCCTCTGTTGTTTCACCCTATATCCCGCCCGATTTCTCACCTTTTTTTAACTAGGGGAAGCATAGATGCCTGCCTTTTCTAAACGTAAATCCACCGACACAGCAAGGGCGAAATCGCCCACTCTGACCGAGCTCGGTTATACCGAGCTTGAACAGAGGCGAGTGTTGGCGGTCGGTGCCTTTGACGGAAGCACCGGACTGTTGCTCGTCGAACTTGTCGGCGACGAAGTCTTTGAACTCGGTCATGACGGAACGTCTGTAACTTTTAATGGCGACACCGACATCGATCCCACCGCCGGCGGCGCACAAGAAGTTGCCATCGGCGATATCAACAGAATTTTGATCAGAGGCGAAGACGCCTTCCAACAAAGGGTGTTCCTTGACAGCGATTTCACAGACGATGCCGGAACCAATCTGGGAGTTCTGGACGTTTTTGATGTCGATCAAATAACACTGCGTGGTAACTACGAGACGAATGGCCGTATTACTCTGCAAGCGGATGATCTGATCAACAACGCTGAGGGTACGAGTGCCGCCGCTGGTACCTTGCTCGACCTACGAGCTGAGATTGTCAACTTCGGAAACCAGAATGGCGACTTTATCTCATCCAACACATTGGAATTCGCGACTTCAGATGGTCGAATTGAATTGGATAGCGACATCGCATTGCACGGCAGACTGCGTGCTGGCGATATCTGGTTGGTATCAACTGGTTCGATCATCGACACTCCCGATACCATTCTGGATGTAGTAAACGAAACTCGCCTGGACGCCGAACGAGTGGTTCTGGGCAACACCGATTTAAATTCCGTAAGCTCAGGTGTGTTTAACTTCAACACCACGGGCAATACAAACATCAACGCTATTTCTGATATCCAACTGGTCGGTAACAATTCGGCTAACGGATTGACGCTTACCACCGATGGAATCATTTCTGACGATGGCGCGACGACCAACGTTGTTGGACGTACCAACCTGTTTGGCTCGACTGTCACTCTTGGTGAAGCAGAAGGCGAGACTTTCGCCACACGGACTCTGATGTTCGATTCGCCTGGTGACGTTGAAGTCGTTAACCAGAATGACACTCATCTGGCCTTTGGCAACCGAGCTGCGAACCTTGATCTGACATCAACAGGTCACATCAATGATGAAGTTGGCACGACGATTGACATTGTTGGCAACGCAAAATTCACGGCCAATTCAGCAACCGTGGGAACAGTCGGAACTTTGGATTCTAACACATTGACGTTCCAAACCACGGGCGACTCGATTTTCCACACTGCTGATGAATTGCGTCTCGCCGGAAACAATTTTGCGCTCAACGCTACAATCACATCGGACGGTGACATTGTCGACAATGACATGGCCCGTATCGACGTAATGGAAAGAGCGACATTCGATGGCGAGTCAATCCTGCTGGGTGATACTCTGGACGACACGTTTAACGCTGGCGAACTGAATTTCACCGCAGGAACTACTGCAAGCTTCACCGAAAACTCGACTCTGTTCCTGGTTGGCGACAACTCGGCGAATCAAGTCACAATTCGATCTACGAATAACGTGGCCGATGAAGCCGGTGCAACTCTCAACGCTGAACAAAGCTTGTTTGTTCGCGCCATCAACAACATTAACCTTGGCACCCAGGAAGGTAATCAGATCTTTACCAACCAGGTCACTGC
>CAZOXC010000831.1:0-2075 GCA_964583205.1 uncultured Pirellulaceae bacterium
CTATGAGCAGTGTGTTCGCCAATGCTTAGACAACTGTGGTAATTGCGGAGCTCAGGTTCTAAATCAATGTCTGACTTATTGTGAAGATGTGCATATAAATGGCACCAACCCTCTGTTCATACCGATTTGTTTCACAACCGGTGAATGCTTTAGCAATGTCTCGTGGGCTCATGGCGGTTGCTCTAATCCACCTCAATACTGTCCACCTCGATATTGCCCACCTCGATATTGCCCACCTCGCAGATGTGCGCCAATATTCCAAGGCAGGATATTTCGTCGTTGCTGGTAAGTGTGATCGTTGAAAAACGAATTAAAGATACAGGATCAGTCTTTGGGCTGATCCTGTTTTTGCTGAATACGATTCAAACCTTCGGCAGAGATTGCCAACCTAAAACTGTAAACGTTTAGACGAGCTTCCGCCTTGTTCGTGGACAACATTCCAGGAATTCCGTCATGTATCGACAAGTCGGCGGTGGCTCCCGCCAGAATCATGATTTTCAAATCTGAATCTGGAAAGAGTTTCGTTTCCGTCCATTGATGCAACTGCCCGGACAAATCGTGAAACCCCAGTGAATTGGGCAGAAGTGAACCCAAGGGAAGTTTTAGCGGCTGTTCGTTGTCGCTGTTTCGGAATCGAGTGAAACCACTCCAATACTCTTCGTTGCTCCCGTAAGGGTACAACGATCGAGACTCGGCTTTGTAAGCAAAAACCCATTCGGAAAAACTGGGCATCCTAAATCCATTTGCTTCGTTGTCTGCCACCTTGAAACCGGGAATGTTATGAGTAACGAAAGGTGGTAATCTGAACCCGTTGACCAGCCAGCTATTGGTGATAAGCGAACTCGAACTATTCAATTCACATTTAAAATCGGAGACCTCATAACAAGGCGTTAGCCCGTGCAGTTCACTAAGATAGTTGCAGAACTCTGCAGCCAGATTCCAATCCAGGTTACCAACAGGCATTCGCGATAATTCTTGGCCGGTTGAGTTTTCCAATCCCAATGACCGGCGGCGTGCGTCGTAACTGGGCAAGCTTTCTTTAAAACTCTGAAACAACTCCTGATTGATCAATGCTGATGACAAATAAACAGGCTCCGATATCGTGTGATCGCCCATCCGCGCACTCGCTTGATTCTCGCCGTATCTCGCTCGAATCTCCTCTGGTAGATCTTCGTCTAAAGAAAACGTTCCGGCAGGCAGCTTGATAAAAATTTGTGACTGGCCGCCAACTAACGGAACCTCGCTCCAGTTCGCTTCCCCAGTCGGCGATGAATTCGTTGACTCACCAACACTCTCGAACAATTGATCGACTGCTACCTTCAATCCAGAATAATCTATCGCGCCCGTTTTCAGTTTTATCAAATCGTGATCTTCCGGGAGCGCTCGCACACTTTGCTGCAACAAAGTGCTCTCATACCGGCTTAGCCCCAGCAACAATCCTGCCTGTGAATCGTCGGCTAGATCGCTTGAAAACTTTTCGAGAACGTCATTGGGATGTTTGATTCTCGTAGCCAGTCGAGCAATAAACGGATTGCGAGAATCGACATTCCGACTATCAAGGGTGAACTCCAGCAATTCACAATTGCCCAGTTCCAGAAATGCTAATCCGAACTCGACCAGCTTTTCTGCGCTACCACTGCGAATCTTTTCAAATACCTCACTTTGCCGAGATTCAGACAGACACAAAATCGTTCGTGCTACCCGCGAAACATCGGTCAACTCACACTGCTCCCAATGGTCCAGAAACGACACCAGCGCGACCGGCTCATCGGGATCTCGTTCCAACAACACCGAACTGGCCCGCAATCGGGCTGCTGACGATTCCTCATCCGATCCAGCAACGACCAGCAATTCCTGTATCAGCATGGGATTGTTCAGATCCCAGGATTCTTCGACTTCCAGACTCTCGGCTGTCGGCAAATTCGTAAAGTCGCTGACGAGTTGCCGGATGACCGATTGTTCCGAGTTGCTTTTCAATAGTTGAAAAACGCCAGCCGATGCCAGAACAATCACCAGCAGCGCCGCAGCGACCATCGAAAATTGCTTTGCAATCTTACCGGTCGCCGATGCAAGAT
>CAZOXC010000832.1:0-2068 GCA_964583205.1 uncultured Pirellulaceae bacterium
ATCTTCGAGAGATCGGCCAAACTGAAAACCTGGAATCCGCCACTGTCGGTCAGAATCGGTTTGTCCCAGCCAATGAACTGATGCAGGCCACCCATTTCACGCACCAAGTCGTCTCCAGGCCGCAACGACAGATGGTAAGTGTTACCCAGAATGATTTCGCTTCCGGTCTCAAGCACCTGGCTGATGCTCAAACCCTTGACGCTGCCCACGGTTCCCACAGGCATGAACGCCGGTGTGTTGATTACGCCGCGAGGAGTCGTCAACTGACCCAGGCGTGCACCACAATGCCGATCCACATGCAGCAGTTCAAACGTAAAGCCTTCCGCAATGCGTTTAACCATCGTGCAGGTTCAATCGTGCAAGTTTAATCGTGTAGGGTCAGTTCGAATTTTAAAAGGCTGGCTCGAGCCTTGAATCAAAAACCAACAGGTCGCAGGACCTATTCGCCACGTAGTTTCAAGTTGAAGCCTTCCAGCTTCTCGCGAATCTCGTTCAAGCTGGTAACGCCGAAGTTTTTACATTCCAGCAATTCGTCAGCCGACTTCCGCACCAACTCGCCGATCGTGGCCAGTCCCAGACGAGTCATACACTTCCGAGCCCGTACTGAAAGATTCAAATCCGCGATGGGACGTTCCATCAGAGCTTGTTCTTCTTCGGACAAGTGGCTCAAGTCCAATGGTTCAGATTCGGTGGCCGAATCGCTAACCAGTTGGCCAATCGAAAGTCCCTTGTTCCCCAGCATTTCACGAATTTCGATCAGGGAAGTTTCGCCGAAATTTTTACTGCTGAGCAATTCCTGTTCGCCGACTCTGGTCAAATCGCCCAGGGTATCAATCCCCATTTTTTGCAGGCAATTTCGACTTCTTACCGAGAGTTCGAACTGCGAAACCGGGATATTCAGCACCTGTGCCAACCGCTCCTGACGTTGCTCTTCTTCATGATCGTAGTGACCATCGGTCGAGGCAACTGAATCCGAGCGAAACAGGCGAGCTCGACCGTTGTTCGGATCGTGATCCAGGATCCGATCGTAGCAATGCTTGGCTCGATCATACTGCTCGTGATCTTCGTAAAGGATTCCCAGGTTCAACAGAACTCCGACATTGGTTGGGAAAACCGATGCCGCTCGTTGGTAAAGTTCGATCGCTCGTTCGTCGTTGCCTCGTCGATCATTTTCCAGTCCCAATCCGAACAAGGCACCGCAATGTCGTTCGTCCACTTCCACGGCTCGTTCGTAGAGACGAATCACTTCTTCGGGATTGTCGCCTCGCGCCGCAATCGTAGCGCCACGTTGATACAGATATTCAGAAGTTTGCTCGACCGGACCGAACATGTTGTCCAGTATCGACATGGCGTTTTCGACGTCGCCCGACTGTCGTCGTGATTCTGAAATTGCCAGGTTGCAGGCGTCTCCGTTGTAGCCACCCGTCTTGGCAGATTCGAAACAGGAAATCGCATCTTCGAATTTGTTCAGACAAAAATTGGATCTGCCCATATAGAAATAAGCCAGCGCTCCGCTGTCAGCGTTCTTGAGCGTGTCAATCGAGTCGGCGTAGCGTCCCAGCATGTATTGGCTGACACCCAGTCGAACATTCGTCGCTGGTGTGCGGTCCATCTGGCCTTCCAGTTGCTGAGCCAGATCACGCAATTCATTGAATTGTGAAAAGTCTGCATTGATGCGTTCGATGACATCTCTGATTTCAGAAGGACCGAATGACGAGTTGGATAAAATGATATCCCGCAGTGAAGTTTCAATTTCGGGCATGCCATGTGACATTAATAGTTTCTCCGATAAAAGTTGCACGCAATTGCCGCCTGTGGTCTTCGGTCAGATTGTCCAATCCGAATTCAGCTTGGCTTGCGAGCAGATTTGCTGCTGATCAGCAGTGAGTTTTTTCGCGAATACTGATTTGAATGAAGTTCTGCGGATGGAACCGAGACTCTTTACACCCTAAATATTATCGGTTTGCCCCGGTTTTACCAAGGGTCCATCGATTTCAGCGCCAAACTAAAAGAGCCAGCGGCGGGATTCGAACCCGCAACCCCCGCATTACGAATGCGGTGCTCTGCC
>CAZOXC010000833.1:0-2061 GCA_964583205.1 uncultured Pirellulaceae bacterium
TGGCACTGCGCTCACTTGATTGCCGATTGCATTCGAGGATTGCCTCCACAGCGCCGGCAAATTTTTCGTCTGAGGGAGCAGGCAGCAAAGCCCTGATCAACCAGCATGCCATCGTCTGGCTGTCGACAATAGAATCGGCAACCTCGACAAATTCAGACAAGCGCGAGGCAGGAATGATCAAGCGGGCCAACATCCACTCGTCATCTGAAGAGATGTAGTCGTTGTAGTTTTTGACAACTTCCTCCAGCGGCAACGCCGCCGGTGGAAATAAGCCCGCATAGTCAACAATGTGACTCAACAAGTGATTGAGTGAAGACATACCACACCATTAAGATTTCGTACGTATCACGAAATCGTACTGGCAGGAAGTCTCAGAAACAACGGGCAAGAGACGATTAAACGTCCCAACCCAACAATTGCAGGAAGAAGCTGACCAACGAATTGCTCAAGTTCGCTTCGCTGGGCTGGAACAGGTTACGAGCCAGATCCAGAGCGATCAGCGTCAGTAGCCCCACCGCCATTGCGGTCGCAAACAGGCCAAAAATCTGCCAGATCGAGTAGGGAGCTTCAGCCGGTGCGTAAACCACAGGGCCAGCTTCAGCCGCCATCGGCGCATGTTGCCCATAATCGGGCTCGGCAGCCACCAGGGCCGCCTGACTGACTTCGTCACTCTCCGATAACATCGTAGGAGCCGAGTCGTCTGTGTAGATTGACGAATCTTCCAGAGCGATCACTTGTGAACCGCTGGAAAGATCTTCATCGATTGAATCTTCCAGAGGCGTCAAATTAAAATCGTCTTCGGCACTGGCAAAGTCAGTTTCGGAGTCTTCGTCGGCTGCTTCTTCCAACGAAATAATTTCATCGTCTTCAGGCAGTTCCAATGAATCAATATCACTGCCACCCAGTTCCAATGGTTCTTCTTCAAAGATACCACTCTCGGTTGGACCCAGATTGATTCCAGTTGAACTTGATTCGATATTGACTTCACTGTCACTGTCACTGTCGTCCAGTAGCAACTCGCTACTCTCGAAGTCGCTGCTCAATTCGGCACTGTCTTCGAACGACGCGCTTTCCTGCAGCAACAATTCATCATCGAACAATTCGTCCTCGTCGATCATGCCGCCGCCGCTGTCACCAGCCATCTTTCCGGTATCCGATGGACTACCGCCAGTTGGATCTTCATCGCCCAGCACATTGCCACTGGATTCGGCAGCCAACTTGATGTCGCTGCTGCCAAACGAAAGCTCATCGTCTTCACCCAGCACATCGCCACTGTCACTCAATGACAATTCAGCGGAATCCAGAATGCTGCCACCGAAGCCGGACAGCGAAAGACCTTTGTCATCAGCGAAGCGTTCGATCTCGTCCATCTTGAACTTCCAGTCGCTGCCGTCACGCGTGCCGAAAATTTCGTTCTTGAGACGCATCTCGTTCAGTTGGTCCGCTGAAAGCCCAAGCATCTTGGCGGCGTCTTCAAGTGGCACGTAATTTGACATTTCCGGAACTCCAAAAGTTGCAAAGCCCGACCGGGATTCAGTTCAGATCTTTCACTTGCGTGAGATACTCGTCTGGCCCGATCGAGATCAATTTGATTCGATACACTCTAAAATAGTATCAATTTCATTCTAAAAGCCAAAAATCACGATTCAAGAGATTGCTTTTAGATACTTTTTCGGGGTTTTTAGATTCTCGCCCCAACAAGCCAATATTGAACGTTATTGGCGTTGCTGCTGGCAGACTTCTCAAGTCCGGCGACATCAATCGTACGGGTTTTTCGGGTTTGACAGGCTGGATCCCGAGCTTTTCACGCTTTCCCGGGCCGCAAATCAACTACTGGCGCTACGGTAACTTCGCAGCGAACGCTGAAAAATCGCTCGGGAAACCAGCACACTGAACAAACTGGCGATCACCGCAAATGCGATCAAACCCAATTCCCAGCTCTCCCAACCCGGCCGCAACGGCCTGGCCAGAATTCGAGCCGGGATGTTGGTCACCACCAATACAGGGATCGCAAAAGTAAACACCGTCCACAATCCCCACCCCCAGATATCTCGTTGAAAG
>CAZOXC010000834.1:0-2058 GCA_964583205.1 uncultured Pirellulaceae bacterium
TCATTCCGTTTGCTTCGAGAGTCGCTGCAAAACGAGAAGCCAGTTCCAGCGAGTCGTCGTTGGTGTCGAGCGGATTCCAGTGAATCGATTGACTGGGTGAATGTGGCGTAAGGACAACGAGGTCATCTTCGCGCCCGTACAAACGGCACAGTTTTCGAATTTTGTCTCGATAGTCGCCCTTGGGGTCGAGGATTAATCCTGACGGTCGCTTTTCGAATCCGCATGCACTACCGAGCAACCCATCGACTAGAGCATTCAAAACGCAGACCGTTTTTCCACTGCCTGGTTGACCAAGAATGATGCAATTTGGTTTGAAATCGTCCCATGTCCAGTTTGTTCCACCTGCTCGAAAACTATTGTTGTCGTCGAACTCGACTGGTTCCGGCACGGAGTCGAAGTAATTCGTGTCGTAAAACGATTTTGTATCACGTGGCTCATACCAAGACGTAATTTCGACTTGCTCCAAAAGTTCACGTCGGCGCTGAAAGACCTCACCAATCAAGTCGGGCCGCATAAACGGAAGTAACGCAATCGCAAGAAAGGAGCCCCACCATAGAAACCAATTCAACCCTCCAAGGGGGCGAAAAAGTGGAAACCAAAGCAGCAGCGTGTAGATCGCATTACTCGTCAGAAAGGCAATGAATGCCCATCCGATTGCGTTAAAGAGTCGATCAACTGAATGCAGATAACGCCGCCATTGTCGGTCAAGCGCCTGCGGTGCATCGGTAAACCGCCACTCATACAAACGGTGCAGGTAACTCGACCGCGGCGCAAGCATCTGGAAGCAAATCGTAATCGAGGACGCAAAGAACAATACCGTGTAGATAAATCGAAGAAAGTTTCGAGGTGCGTAGCTCTTTGGTGCAAAGTGAACAACAAAAAGCACTGCGAAAGCAACAGCGATCACGCGAAGGATCGCGTTCCCTGATTCGACAACATCAGCACGTTGTACGAACTTCATTTTTGCACCAGTTCTTTGTCGTATAGCGCTGGTTCGACAAGTAGTTCATTGTCTCCTGTAACACTCAGCCGCACTTTTTTTGCCCCAGCGCGTTTTGCCGCCAATATCGGCGGGCCAAACCGGTCTTCGACAACTGCATCGCGCTGCCGACTCCCAAATTCGGCAAGCTTATCTCCTTCAAGCACTGCTTCAGCGATCAGATTGGGATCAACGTACTCGATCTCGACACCGTACGACTTGGCGATTTTCTCGATCCGCATCATCACAATCTCAGCTCGAACGATCCCTTCAAGTGGCTTGAACACATAGATCCGATCGATCCTGCCGATGATTTCTGGCCGGAAAGTTCCCGACTCACTCAAGTGGACCCTCAATGCATTGTTCAGTTCATTGGCATCGGTCGCCTCATCTTGCAATCGGGTGAGCTTGTCTTGCTCCGCGTTGCTGGCCATGACAATGATGGACTCCGTAAAGTCCGCTGCTTTACCACTTCTTTGGTCCTGCAAACGCCCATCTCCCATCATTGATAGAAACAAGTCGTAGACTTCTGGGTTAGCTTTCTCGATTTCGTCAAAAACAACAAGCCTCTTCTTGTTGGCAAGCATCGCTTTGGTGAGTTCTCCGCCAGCACCTTGATAACCCTGAGGCGATCCAACGAGTCGATTGACAACTCCACTGCTCTTGAGTGCGCCGCCGTCATAGTTGATAACGTTATTTTCGTTGCCGAACAAATACTCCGCCATTGCTTTGCAGAGTTCCGATTTACCTGTGCCAGTTGGGCCAACAAACATTAGGTTCGCGATTGGCCGTTGACGCGAGACTTTCGCAGAAGATCGAGAGATTAGCTCCGCAAGGTCACTAATAACATGGTCTTGCCCACGCACGCGCAGAGACAGACTCTCGGCCATCGAAACCGCATCGATATCCCAAGTCGAATTGTCGAAGGTTGTCAGTATGTCGATCAAAACTGGCAAATCCGTTCGTTTTTCCAAAATGGCGCTCATGCTAATTGTTCCTCTAGTTTTTGAGTGGTCGGGTGATAGATTCTTATTGACTCGGCTTCATTTCTCGCTGCACTGAGCAACTGTTCTTTTAGG
>CAZOXC010000835.1:0-2053 GCA_964583205.1 uncultured Pirellulaceae bacterium
CCTGCGAGACGGACAGCATCTCGGGAGCTTTTTTCTTGGTCAGTTGCCAAATCACGAAGGTCGGTTCTGCGCTCGATTCGAGCCTTTCTACGCGCTTCAAATCCCGAATGGCGCTGACCGACAAGGCTTCATTGATTCTCATCGCATCGCCCGCCTCGATCCAAACTTTGCCAAAGATCTGCATCTCTCCGTGTCCCGCTCTTTCGCCAGCCTTGGTTTTGATGACAACAGTTGGTGGACCACAGAAGACTTGGAATGCTTGATTGCTCAGGGAGAGGCAGACATCAAGCTTCTCGAGGCCGAAAAGGCGCAGCACGAATCTGTAGCCGTTTATGCTGATGCTGGAGGCGTCGAACCGCCGGAAGCAAAGAAAGATCACGACCAGCTAATCGAGACTCTGAATACCAAGCTCGAACCGCTGCGTGAAGAACTGGCTCGTCGAACCAACTGACATTGGCTGTGACGACAGGTCTGGCGACTGTTTCTTCTTCGATCCCGGGCAGTCCAACGCGACAAGACACGACAGTTGTTGACTCGAGCCGACTTCGGTCGCTACTTACGAGAAAGTGTCTCATCAGCTCCTCCTCGCACGAATACCATCTCGTGGTAATCAATATTTGGAGCGAGTCGTGAAAGACAATCAGAAAACAATCGCAGCCGCATGGATCGTTGGAATCCTAGGGCTTATTGGAAGCATCGTCGTTGCGTTGCTGCCAGCAGATCAGCCTGAGTCACCACGACCCGCTATCATTATCCTGAACATTGCGCCGACTGCGAATGATCGGGAAGTTCACCAGGAAGAGATGGCGGAGGTGGAAGATGCAGATTGGACCAAACCTAAAGGCTCTACGCGAAGCGGCCGGACTCTCAAAGAAGGAACTTGCAGCGAAGGCTCGATGCAACCCTCGAACCATCAGTAGGGCTGAGAAAGATGAGTCGGTAAGTCGGCCGATTCTTGGACGAATTGCGGCCGCACTGGACGTAACACTTGATGTCCTCGATCCCGCTGCGGAACTTGACGTACCGGTTAAGAACACATCTGGTGGACCACATCCAGGCTTCGTTCTCCTCACGATCTCCGGTCCAAGCGCAGTCGGAAAAGATGTGGTCCTTAGTTCGTTGATGAATCATGCATTCGAGGCCTTTGAAGGATCTGAGGTCTGGACCAAATACACGACTCGACCGAAGCGGATGATGGACCATCCGTATTACAAATTCGTGAGCGCGGCCGAATTCCGCAGCCAAGTTGAAGCCGGCGAAGTCGTGTACCCCTACTGGAAGCGGAATCACGGATATGGGTTCGATCGTACCCATCTTGAGAAGGCATCGACCCGCAAGATCCTGCTCTTTGCAATATTCACAGAGTTTGATCTCCTACCAAAGGCCCAAGCTGACCTCACGGATTCGGGACTTCGTACGCTGTCTTTGCTACTCGACGCAACGGCCGCTGACCTGCTCGAACGATCTGGACACAGAAACCTTGAGCCGGCGGACGTTCGTGCGCGAATTGACTCCATTACTTCTGACGTCAAGTACATCGACGCTAACCGCGAAGTCTTAGATGACGTCTACGACATGACTATCGCAAACGGCAACGACGTGCCGAAGAACGCCACAGTAGAACATGTGATCCGATTCGTCGAAGTCAATACTCGCCCATCATAGTTTGGTGCCCGCACCATCTATGAGGAGCGAAATTTCCCTGATTCGGGCCTGCTGGCTACGATCGCCGTCGAATAAAGGGGACGGCACCGGCCTCGAAACTCCTGGTGTTGCCGATCGCTGATCGCTCTTCGTGAGCGTGTTCGGTGTTGTTTGTTCTTCTTCGCCGGAGCCAGTCCCCTTTGTTCGACTCCCCTTGTTTGGGGTTGTGATTCGGATTGGCTTGGGCAGGAGGTTCCGATGGCGGCGAAGAAGGCGAAGGACAAATCAGATGCAAAGAAGATCTTTCGGCTGCGGATTGAATTGCTGCACACTGAGGTCTGGCGAGTGATCGATGTGGAAGATTGTTCGCTGGAGGATCTGCACTACGCATTCCAGATCGCGATGGGTT
>CAZOXC010000836.1:0-2046 GCA_964583205.1 uncultured Pirellulaceae bacterium
TTTCTTGGCCATGTTTTTCACCTTTTCCTGGTTAGTTGATTTTTGAGATGTTTTCAAATTTGACTCAGCTTCCACTTTGGAAGTTTGTTTTGGCTCTGAGCCCTTGCCTGCAGGTTGTGAAGTTGATGAAGACCTTTTTGCGGTCTTGCCTGCAGTCCGATTGGTGACCGCGCTCGACTTGGCTTGCTGCCTGTTCTCCTTCGTCGAGACATTTACTTTCAGTTCCGTCTTTGATGCACCTTCGCCAGAACTCGTGTTGGGCGAAACATTGTCCGAGCTTGATTTGTTCGAATTCGATTTAGTCGAAGGAACTTTGCGACTGCTGGTCGACGCTCGTTTGGCGTTCGATTTATCCTGAGAAGAATTGCGGTCGGTCGAGATCGTTTTCATGACCTACTCCAAACCGGTCAACACCCAAGATGCATTGCAAAATCAAAACTTGAGCAGTAACCGTAAGTTAGATGTGTTGAGAATGATATTCAAGTACACAGAAGGTTACGGTCGGGGGTGGACAAGTCTGGTCGGAGAAAGCGAAAAATCGAATTTCGCTAATGAATTCGCGGTTGAAAGCCCGCCATTTATCAAATTTGATCGAGCGAGTGCAGGTGTTCTAATTCTCTTCCAGAAACATCACTGCACCGCTGTCCATATCGTAAACACCACCCACAATGATGATTTGCCCCGAATCTTCCATCTCTCTAAGGATGGTGCTGTCTTCACGAATCTTTTCGACAGTCAAGCGAACATTGTTTTCACAGACCTTTTGGACAAATGCCGGGTTCTTTGAATTTTTTTGTCCGTTAAAGTTGCTCGACATCTCCAGAGCCGGATTCAGATTGGACAACATTGAAGTAATATTGCCCATGTCTGCCCCGTCAATTGCGGATTTGATCGCACCGCAGTGTTCGTGACCCAGCACCATCACCAACTTTGAACCGGCAACTTTACACGCATATTCCATACTGCCAAGAATATCTGAGTTAGTGAAATTTCCTGCTACCCTGGCGACAAACACGTCACCCAGCCCCAGATCAAAAACGTCTTCCACCGGGACTCGGCTGTCAACGCAACCGAGAATTATTGCCTTGGGATATTGAGCTTTGATGCTCTTGCGGATTTGTACAGTATGGTCACGTTTGGTGAGCGAGCCGTTAATGAAGCGGTTGTTGCCATCTTTCAATCTTTGCAAAACATAGTTCGGTGAGATCGACGCCTGACGCTCGGCCGTCATGACTTCGTCACCCGCTAAACCAGGAATGCCGGTGTTGTTGATAACCGGATCGCTTTCCGAGTTCACGCTTTCGTTGCCGTTGTTTTCACCTTCTGAAAGCCGACCGGATCTGGAAGTTTGGTCGCAAGATGTGATCAGCAAGGTGGCAACTGCACAAAATATAAGAAGCGTGTTTTTCATAACGAGGATCAGGTTATATCGAGGACTAGCAGTTGAAAAATTATCTAGATGAATGGTTGGCTGATTTTACCAGTTTCCGTTCGTGCGGAAATACCATTAAGAATTTGATTATTTGTGCGTCAAATAGCTAACTGTTGGCCGCCCGTTGATCGCTTGCGGGATTGTGTTTTAAAGGCCACCCGGCTCTGTGAGTGCGATACAGAATCAGTGCGAAAGGAATCCACCAAGCCAGGTCGTTGGTGAACATCGTCATCCCGAACTCCAGCGGAGCTGTTCCTCGGTAATAACTCCAGGCAAATCCTAACGGACCGAAGACCTTCCCCATCAAGCCAACTGCAACGATCGGCCAGTGACGGACTGGATCGTAACTGGCCCACCAATAACCCAACCCATAAACGCCAATCACCATTCCCATACCCTGCCAGATCGCTGGATGATTTGGCAGTTCCATTCCAGTCAATTCGAAAAAGTGATTCGGGAACAGAATCACCCAGATGCCCCAGGCGAGATTGTAAACGGCCGCCAGTTTGAGCACGAATGACATCCAGCGAGGATGGGTCGTCGATCGGTCCATTGAAATTCCAGGTTGAAAATCGAATCTATTTTGTAACCGAGACTACGCCTCGGTTCATAAC
>CAZOXC010000837.1:0-2043 GCA_964583205.1 uncultured Pirellulaceae bacterium
GATCAGTTCTTGTGGAAGAGTCCTCAAGATGGCAAAAATCAGATTTACCTCAAAACAATTGGCGACGGCAGCAATGCCAAGCGACTGACCTCGATGGAATTCGGGATTCAATCGTTGATTGGCTATCGGGCGAGTGATCAGCGATTCTTTTTCACGGCCAAGCCGGACGGTATTCGCCAACATGTGTACTCGCAAAAAGTGGGCGTTGCCGATGTTCAACAATTGACTTCGGCCAGCGGTAATCATACCGCCAGTTTCAGCGATGACTTCAGTTACTTTTTTGATGTGTATTCTCGCTTTGCCACTCCACCAAGTGTGGCTTTGAAGAATGACAAGGGCGAATTGGTACGAATGATTGATGCCAATATTGATGATCAGCTCAAGTACCTCGACATCAACCCGCCAGTCTTTAAAACCATTTCATTGAAGGATGAAAAAGGCGTCAGCTATGATGCGAATGCGATCATGATTACGCCAACCGATTTTGACGAGAATCGAAAGTACCCGGTTTTGTATCACGTTTACGCGGGTCCGCAGGCACCTACTGTGCGAGACCTGTTTCGCAATCGCTGGTTGATGTGGCACCAGATGGTGGCCCAGCATGGGTACGTTGTATTTCTTTGCGACAATCGATCGGCCACTCACCTGGGACCGGATACGGCTTGGCCGATCCACAGAAATCTTGGAGCTATGGAGCTTCAGGATATCGAGACGACGGTTGGCTGGTTGAATCAGCAATCCTGGGTCGATAGCGAGCGAATTGGTATTTGGGGCTGGAGTTATGGCGGTTACATGACAGCTTATGCAATGACGCACTCGAAGCTTTTCAAGGCTGGAATTTCCGGCGCTCCGGTCACGGATTGGCGCAACTACGATTCGATCTATACCGAGCGTTACATGGGAACGCCGCAAAACAATCCGGAAGGATATGACAATTCGTCGGTCGTTAAGGCGGCCGGTGATCTACATGGCCAGATGTTACTGATTCATGGTGAGATCGACGATAATGTTCATATCAGCAACACCATGCAACTGGCTTACGAGTTACAAAAGGCCGGCAAGAAGTTTGATTTAATGGTTTACCCAAAAAATCGGCACAGTATTCGAGACGAACAACAAATGAAGCATATGCAACAAATGATGCTGGACTTCATTTTGGAAAATCTTTGAACCGTGGACCTTGCTGTTTCGGCAGTTGGAAAATCCAGGGCAGTTCGGCAGAACGCTCTGGCACCTCGAGTTGCTCAGGTGCAGTGGCAGTATTCGGTTGTACGATCCGGTTGGGGATGAATTGACCACCCCGGGATGGCGGCAAATCAGCTTGGAGTTTCGGCTGAGTTGGCGGCTGAGTCGCTTCGACCAGCGGCCGGAATCCTTGCGGTGTCGTAGGTTCGGGCTGGGTTGCTATCGATGGCGGCAGGTTGGTAGCCGGGATTCTTGCCACCGGCATACTTGTTTCAGGCATTCTTGCCACGGGCATACTTGTTTCGGGTATTTTTAGAACTGGCATACTTGCTGCCGGCAAGTGAGATCCGGACAAATCCAAGTTTGGCAGCCGGGATTCATGTTGTTGCGATTGACGATCTGTTTGATCAACTTCAGGTCGAGCAACCGATTGCGGACCATACTTGTTGTTGAAAATCTCAGGATCGAATGGATCCACAGGACGCTGAGGCAATTCCGCCAGATGGTCAACAGGCGAAGGCGGAACCGGTAAGTTGGGAGCTGCTTGCTGCGTTGGTTGCGCAAACTGCATTGGATCGACCATCGGATGCATATCGCCAGTTGTCAAATCCTGTGAGTTTTCGGTGAACAGATTGGGTTCGTTCCGGACGGTTTGGCCGTTGTTGGGCATCGGTTGATGTGTTTCCGTCACCAACGGTTTGACTGGCACGGGCTTTGGATTCGCGATCGAAGTGATCCAGTTTTGCAAACGTCGATAATTGTCTGAATCTTCTTTCCAGGCTGCCATTTCTTGTCCACCGTGTATGGTGCGTGCAGCCAGCAGGATTGGGCTATCCAGTGGAGCGTCCCGGTCGACCC
>CAZOXC010000838.1:0-2042 GCA_964583205.1 uncultured Pirellulaceae bacterium
GATTGGTAACGCTGGTTTGCGTTGTTGGCGATTGGATTGAGTTGCGCCGCTCCTCCGGGAGAGCGAGTAGCAGTGGTTGCCTGAGGGTTAAAACTTCCGCCGCGAAACTGACCACCACCGCTGGCAATCTGCTGAACAGCCTGGCCCGGATTGAATTGCCCGTTTTGGGCGATTCCTTGTGCTTTCGAATCAAGGTTATTGTGGGCTCGTTGAATATTCTGACGCATTGAATTCTCAGCCTGGCTGATCGATTCGTTGGCGTTCTGTTGTGCCGCCTGGGCACTTGCATGAAATGTGTTTTCAAGTTGAGCTCCGGCACCTGGGGAGCTGGGAAGTGATGTCAACATTCGCACATAGCCGTCAACCGAACTCGGGCTGCTTCTCTGTGCCATTTTGTATCCCACAGGTGTAATAATCACATCTGCAGGAATGGTCTGGATGTTGTATTCCCGTGCCAGGTCCGATCGATGATCGATGTTGACCTTGACCGCAACAACATTGTCAGCCAGAGCCGATTCGAATTGTGGGTTTTTGAAGACGAACGATTCGAGTCGTTTGCATGGTTGGCACCAGGGCGCCCAGAAATGCAGAAGAACCGGTTTTCCCTCGCGAGACGCAATTTCCTTCGCCTTCTCCAGGTCGTTTAGCCACACGTTTGATTGGGCATTGAGTAGACTTGGAGACGAAAAGAGCAGCAGGCAGCCAAGTGCCAGAGCCAGCTTTTTGGTGAGTGAAACGTATTCATTCATGGGGTTCGTCCAATTGAGGGGTATAGAACTCTTTCGTCCTTGATCGGCAAAGTCTGGTATTCCGATTAGGTAAAATCTGCCGATGAATCGGAATTTGGGAATTGGCTCAAATATGTGCGCGAAAAGCTGTTAAAAAAGGCGATCTGAGTCGTTTTCGCAAGATTAAGTGCCCTAAATCGCTTGACAAAGGCGATCTAATCGGTAACACTTCGTCGTAATAGTTTCAGTTTGAAGCGGATGCTTCTTCTTCGGGGACAATTTTGGCTTTTGTCCCATTCAATCAGTTTGCGACTGGTTGTCCGTCAAAAACGCGACTTCCATGGCTGATCTGGTTTGACTCAACATTCGATCTGTTCTGATCGGGATTGTTGTTTGGCAAAAGCCCCGTTTTGATTGCCCGAATCGTTCTGGAAACACCTGCGGCACAGGTCGTAGATTCCTCGAACGGAGTCCGCTGGCCTTGTAGGGTTTGCTGTGGCGGTTTTACATGTCTCGAATAGTGGAGGCGACGAAAACCGGGCGGCGAGTTCAGGCTGGAAGCTCAGACTGCCAACCCGGAGTTGGCTTGGGCTTTTCTGAAACTGTAATTCGAATCTTCATTCTCAAGAGCTTTGTGTTGCGGCCGCTGTTTGTTGTGGCGGTTGTTGTTGGCTTTAACTGCCTGCAGAGCGAGACGGAACTTTTCGAGGGGCGTTTGGTCCCAATCCGATCCGGCGAGTTCTTTGTCGGTTAGGCTTTTGGCTCCTGGCAGGAATTCTTTTCCAGCGGGTGACATGAGGTCTAGTTCGGTGATTCGGTTGGATTTCATGGTGATTCATCGCCTGGAATGTGACTGGCGATCTGGTGATCGGAGATGTTGATTCGCATGGTTGGTCTTTGTGCTCAAGGACATCGGTGGTCGTGGATTCGGAAACACCAGCGGCGAAGCTATTGAGACAAAACCGAATGTTAACGGAACTGAGATATTATTCACAACTTTCTGTGAGGGGTCTACTCTCATTTAATTGAATAACGATTCGCAAGGTTGCGACCGGTTACTCAATCAAAAAACTGACGGGCATTTCTAAGTCTGCTGCTGCAGGCGCCCATTTCCATGAGGACAATTCATGCCAAAAAAACGAACTCGCTCAAGAAGCAATGGCGGCGGGCGCAGCGGATCAAGTCGCGGTAACAGCAATAGTAATAGCAACAGTCGATCAACCGGACGCCGCCGCAACAGCAACAACAGCTCGGGCTATCGAAACGAACGGCCTGGCGGTTATCGAAGTCGACGACCTCGCGAGGATTTTGATC
>CAZOXC010000839.1:0-2026 GCA_964583205.1 uncultured Pirellulaceae bacterium
CTACGAAACTGGATTCAACCAGACGTCGTCGAGCATCAGTAGTCCCCAACGTCACGGAGACATATTCGTCCTCGCTACCTTGCAGCGAATCGAGGATCAATGACATGTCCTGTTCAACGGCTGTTGCGGTTTGGTATCGAGCCTCGGGTGCGGTCGCGGTTAAACGATGAATCAGTTCATCAACGCAAACTGGAACAGCTATACCTAATGACCGTAAAGAAGGGATCGGCTTTAATAGTGATTCAAGTTCAAACTCATCATCAGAAATTGCTCGCGGCGAAGCACCAGAGAGCAATTCGAAGAGCATCACACCTGTCGAATAAAGATCTGTGGTTGGACCAACATCCGCCTTGATTAAGCCAAGCTGCTCCGGTGACAAATAGTCCAGACTACGTTCAGAGTCTTGTTTGAAACCGGCTGCCGTGGGCGCCCACAGACCATCCAGCAACTCGACGTTGCCATCTGCTGACTTAAGCACATTGGATGGTTTCAAGTTTTGGTGAACCAAACCTTGGGCGTGATAACGGGCAGATACCTGGATCACTTGACGAATCAGCTCTAACGCCGATTCCAGACACCACTCGTTTTCAATTTGTTGCAGTGTTGCACCGTCCAGAAATTCTCTTTTTAAAACAACAGTTTCACGGTCACGAGTAATATCTGAATAACGGATAATCGTTTCGTCAGAGTCTGGCGCCAGTCGATTTGCATTACAAAGATTGTCAAATCCGACTTCACCGATCGACGCCAAAGGAACACGCTTAGTCAACAATTTGCCGGACAAGTTCTCACGGTCCTCATTTTCACTCACCGCGCGCAATTCTTCTGACGGTTTTTCATCAGCTTGTTGCTGATCGACAGAAGTTTTTTTGTTTCCAGCCATGAAGACAATTCGATAAAAGGGCTTGGGAGTAGCTGGTAAAAGATAGGTTTTTGTTTGCTTTGTTCTATGAATTCCCTGTACGAATTGTTAACAGAATCCGACGCTTCTCGTTATGATGAATTTGAAGGTAATTCCAGTGCGGTGAGTCTACAGTGCTGAGATTCTTGGCTGAAAGAAATGCTCTAAACAATCTGGGATTCGGACACACGAGCTAGAGAGCCAAATTATCGTTTGAACCGACAACACCAATACAAACGAGCTTCTCCAACACACGCATGTAGAAATTCATCCTGGGTCGAAATTGCTGACAATCCAAGTCAAAACGGCACCAACTCAACCTAATTATTGAGTATCTCAGCACATGGTTTGACTTGATATATTCTTGTGTCTAATATGACAGGTTGAGAGCTCCCACCGTTTTTCCTAACTACTAACCACTTGGCTCTTGAGTTCAATATGATTCAGCACAATTCTGGCAAACCGAGGGACGGTATGTCCTGGCAACTTCTTGAAAATGGATCCGACGTAATCGAGCGTATCGATCATCCTCATCTTAAAGTTCCAAAGGCACACATCGATTTGTCGAATGTCAAAGTGGTTGACACATTTCTATCCTCTATAGAAAGCAAGATCCTGGCAGAAGCTTCTACACCTTCCGATGTGGAAACAGCAATGCGCAATCTTTTTGCTGTGTTGCATTTGGCTCGTCGCTCAATGGATCAGGATAATTGGCACAATTTTGTAGATCACTGCCGCAACCACAAGATTAAAGACACTCTTCACCAGGACTGTTTTACCCGACACAGTTTCGAACGGCCTCGAGGGTACCCGGGAGACGCGGCGCTGTTGGACTTCATTTACAACTCGGATATGGGCCTGGCCGCACCAGAAATGAGCCTCGCAGGGCAACGGATCCATCCCTGGACAATCAACTCAACTGCTTGCAATGGTGTCAAAGAACGTCGCGCCTTGATTGCTCGGTTGATAGACGAAACCGTCGCCCGATCCCCTGGTGCCGAGATCCTGTCGATTGCCGGTGGCCACTTCAGGGAGGCCGAACTTTCACTGGCAGTACGACGAAAACAAACCAAACGAGTTCTTGTGGTTGACTCTGATCGACAAAGTTTGGACGAAGTCGAAGAC
>CAZOXC010000840.1:0-2025 GCA_964583205.1 uncultured Pirellulaceae bacterium
GACAACGAGTCAAATCTACGACCTGATCAACGAAGCAATCAAAACTGATATTGGGGAATTGCCTGAAGACCTTGATGAGTTGATGCAGTGTGAGCGCAAAGATTTGTTGGAGTTCATGGGCGACGCATACTCCTGGATGGGATACTTTTACGAGCACGGGATCCACGTTGATGCTTCGAACCAGTTGGCGATGGATTGGTACTTGAAGTCAACCGAACTCAACGACTATACCGGCCAATACCTGCTAGGGAGTATGTACCTGTATGTTGATGAATTCAAAAATATGGATCAAGCGATACACTGGTTGAAATTGTCTGCAGACCAGGAATACAGCCCTGCCATGAACGAGTTGGGGCAGATTTACCAGGACGATAGCTCGAAGCTTTACAATCCAGCGGCTGCCTTTGAGTACTTTAGTCGTTCTGCTGAACTGGGAAACAACGAAGGAATCGACTATTTAGGTGACTGTTACCATTTTGGTGTAGGCACGCAAGTGAACATCAGCGAAGCGATCCGGCTCTATCGAATTTCTGCGGAGGCTGGAGTTCTATTCTCAATGAATTCGCTGGGCTATCTTTATGACTCTGGTGAGGGTGTAACTTTGAACGATGCCGAAGCTGTCAAATGGTATCGCAAAGCCGCTGAACTTGGACTGGATGTTGCACAATTCAACCTGGCGATGATGTACTTGAACGGAGAGGGTATCGGTCAGGATGTAGGGCAAGCCAAGATCTGGTTTCAAAAAGCGGCAGATCAGGGATACGAATCGGCCCAGAAAGAGTTGGCAAACCTGAAGTAGTGGCGTCAGGTTTGGACGAGTTCCCAGCCGCGGCTTTGAGCCGCTGGTTGGTAGCCTTGGTGCTATTTGAATAGTTGGCCGCTTTATTGTGCTTTTACTCTTCCGGTGGTCGCATTGAGGATTCGTTTCCCAATCCCAAGCGGCAGCGTTTCTTGAAAGTCTCGGCGCTCAGCAGATACAAGAAATGCTGCTAGTCGGATTCTAATTCTTTGACTTCGACGATCCAGCGTTTTGCGATCTCGACTCCTTGCCGTACTGTTAAGGTGCCGGAGACGATGACCGTTTTTTCATGCAGTTCGCGTGCTTGTGCGGCAAGTTCGTCATCATTAAAACTCAGCTCCCAGTTGATTTCGCCTGCGGTTAAAACAAATCCAGTTGTTTCACCGCCAATCGCCATCACTTGCGAGTTCAATCGACCTCGCATCTCAACACGAACGTACTCTTCAGACGATTCTTCTAAATCCAATCCTCGACCATCGACGCGACACGATACGTTGGCACGCAGCACGTAAACTTTCATGTGAGTGCGCAAGTCACGCGTGCGACCGGGATCAATTGAGAAGGAGATCTGTTCAGGATAGGACTCCGCGACCTCGAATCTAATCCGATCACCTCCAGATCCTCGCCAAGCGAACACAACTACAACCTGATTCTCGAAGTCAACATTCTCAAGCAGAGACTCGCAGTTGTTTTCGTCAAAGTACTTTTTCGTTGTGGCTTCAGAACGTATCACGAGCGCCCTGCTCTCGTTTACTGCCTCGAGTACCGATTCATTGGGAGTGATTCCAGTGAGTTCCTTGATGGGGTCGCCCTGGAACGCCAGCAAAGAGTTGGAACAAGTAACGATACACGAAACCACTAACAGTACATTCATAGCTCTCATGATTCTCTCCAATTGTTTTGAACTTAGCCGCCAAACTATCGTCACCTTTCAGTTTCTCATTGAATCAACAGCCAGGCAACTGGAGCAATTGCCGGTTGCGAGCTAAAAACAAAAATGCGAGTGTTTAACGGCGGCAGGCTACTGTGTTGTGCTTTTGGATCGTATTAATGCGCAAAAAAAACGCCGAGGTCAAATCGATCTCGACGCTTGTGATTGGTTTGAAGTGATGAGAATTGTGTAATCGCGTAATTGGACAGGTGTCACTGTTTTCGTCCAGCTGTTCTCCGGCGATACGACCACTGGCCTGGTTGGTAAATTCAGTTGTTTGGCAATTACTTACGGA
>CAZOXC010000841.1:0-2022 GCA_964583205.1 uncultured Pirellulaceae bacterium
ATCGGCAACTTCCGATGAAAAGATTTCCAACACTTCGTTGTCAACCACATAGGCACAATCATATTTTTCCAGCAAAATTCGCAAGCCAGCTCGCAACGAGATGTTTGGCAACAAGAGAGTGACTAATTCATCTGGAGCCAGACCAGCTTGATCCACTGATTCGTCAACGACAATTGGAATTTCAAAATCTTGCCTCAACTGTTCAACAACTTCCTCGAAGGGGATGTCATTAAAGTCAAAATTGTATTTCTTACCAAGCTGCTCATGGATTCGTTCCTCAGATTCCGAACCTGACAAACGAACGCTTCGCCATTTTTCTCGACGATTAACCTTTGCCTGCCATTCTTCCGGATCAGGAAAGATGATCGGAGGATCGCCAGAAAACGGAATCGATGAATCTTCGATTTCAATCAAAGTCAACAATGCATTTTCAGCGCGGCGGTTACGCAATTCCCAAACTCGCTCCCAATGCCGACGAATCGGAGCGAACTCTTCGCCCGAGTTCGTTTCGGGAGCTTCAAGATTGCGAGCATAAGCTTTCTCAATAACTTCCTCAGCCGAGAAATACTCTTCTTCGTCCATCAAAGAATCAAAGCGATCGAAAAGTTGCTTCAATTCGTTTTCACGACGTTCGATATCATTAATCAACCGGTCGCGGTCAGACGCAACAGCTCGAGCACGATTGGCCAGAACCAGTTGCGAGTCAAATTCTTCTTTGCGTACGGCAAATGATCGAAGTGCTGAAGAAATCTTTGATTCCAATTCAGCCTTAAATGCCGGATCGACACCCGGAATCCGTTGCACGGTTTCCAGCAATGCCTTCATACGATCGATCGAACCCTGTGGAGAAGTTCCCACAGTCTCACGAGCAATCCGTAATTCATTGTTTACTCTGGCTTCCAACTGTTGACGACCAGCCGCCATCTGCGAACGCACACCATCAATAAACTACTCATCGCCACCCATATCCAGTGAGAAGCCTTCTTCATCTGCATCTACCGGATCCTGAACCATTTCCAGATCGAATCCGCCACCAGAATCTGCTGGTTGAGCACCGTTAAACGAATCTTGAACAACAGAATCTCGAACACCAGAACCTTGAACACCAGAACCTTGGACAGCCGAGTTACTGAATTCGCCCGCCTGAGCTTTAACTTCTGTTGCAAATTCACTGGTAGGATCAGCTTCCAGTGCGGCATCAGCCAGATATTCTGCAGTACTTGCGTCTCCAGCCGAGAGAACTTCTGCTCCCAGCTGAGTCAGTTGACGTGATGAAGCCAACATCACTCGAGCCACTTCCCGTAAGCCGGCGGAACCAACGGTCGGCAATGCCGCGCCACCGCTGTCACGAGCTTCTTCAACTAACTTGGGCAAAAAGGAAAACTCGCCATTGCTTTGCTCCGGAACAATATTCCAGGTATACGAAGCTTTTTCATTATTGGCGATTCCATCAATTGAAATTTTAAATGCGTCTCGACCCTTCAGAGTTCCGATCAACACGGTGTCTCGGTCACTTCGCAGTGGTGGAACTGTGGATGGCAGTACTTCAATGATTTCGCTGGGCAAATCCAAAGAGGTCGGCCAGAAAACTGTTCCGCGAACAGTGATCGATAAACCAGCAGCAGCATCATCAGTTGAACTGGTTTCTTCGTTGTCGATGAAGACGTTTCCACCGGTGTGGTTGGCCAATGCAGCCAGCATTTCAACGTCTCGCTCTGGTCCAATCGCAAAACTGGAAACAGAAATCTTCTTCTCAACAAGGCTGTTGATCAGGTTTTTGAAACGATCAGTACCAATGATACTGGCTCGACTGATCCCGTCACCAACGTAAATAACGTTGCGAGGATTCTTTGAGTTCGAGTCAAACGCGTCGACAGCGGCATTCAGGAAACCCGCAAAATCGGTGGAGCCAAGCGGGGTTCGGTCTTCAAGAGTTTTCAAAGCAGTTGCGAAATCAGCGCTGTTCGGTGCAACAAAGCCATTCGTTAAAGCCTCGGCATCCAGGTCAACCGCATACAAAGC
>CAZOXC010000842.1:0-2021 GCA_964583205.1 uncultured Pirellulaceae bacterium
TTTCTATACTTCAAATACCGTGCCAATTGCTACAAATCGAATATTCGATAGAAACTGCCGCGTTCGATTTCAAATCTGAGATCGAACGCATGGACGAGTTACAATTTTGTGATTGGAAGCCACCAAGGTCATCCCTTACGGGTCACTTTGTTTGTGATCAGCATCAACAGAAGTGCGAGGTGCACTATCCCCATCACGCCTGCTGCCAAAGCGAGCATGGATTGCAAAGGGGCTGTTTCGTCAACTGAGATATTGAAAAATCCTCCTGCTGCTGTGAGTAAAGGGGCCGCCCAATGAGGGGCGATAAACTGGAAATTGGCCACCTTATGCATAGCGACAGCGAACGCTGCAATCCAGCATACGATTAGCAGTGTGAGGTGGAGAATTGAGTGAAGGCCAAAGGTCTTGTACCAAAGAATTGGGCAAACGATGAACCTTGCGACCATGGAGCGAAGAAAGAAAAACGGCAAATTCAAAGCCGATCCTATTGGTCGACGCAGATTTTCAGGGATATGTCTTCGAATCCAGAAGATTGAGTTTTGAAACCAAATCGGAAGCAAGGGATCGCGAACCATCCTTTCGACGAAATGATAGTCATGCAATCGCCGACATTCGTGCATCCAGTCACGCTCTTCATCAAACTGATCAAACCCTCTGAGAACCGAGGCGATACGACTCGCGATTTGGTGCGTAAGATCGAGTTCGATCAGCCTTTGATGCTCTCGCGAGAATCTTGATGCCAAGAACTGGGCGGAACGACGTAGTTCGTCGACCCTACTGCGAACATCAGTTCGGAACTCGACTCCGAGAAAGCGGCACTCTGCCCTCACTTCCAGCAAGTGCTTCAGGGTTAATGCTTCAGCAGCGGTGGTTGGGGTGTCCCCACCCGTAAGTTCAAACGCGTCCGTGGCGAACACCGCGCCTCGTACATCACTTGTCACTGAGCCGTCGTCACTTGAGTATATATCTCTTGCTCGAGTGATCAGTAGCTCGACAACTTTGAGCAATGCGCCGGCGGAACCAGGCGCAGTACGCTTACGCGCACCCTCGACTTCTTTCTCGGTCCGAAAAGAAAATTCATTGCCATAATGTGGGATGTACTCACCGAAGGGCGGAACTTCACCAAACACTAACCGTCTTTTCCAGACTCGCCGGAAACTCAGCGACATAAACCCGAGACTTTGCCAAAAATTAAAAAATCCGCCGATTGGCTTTTGGATAAATCGTCCCCCAAGACGCTCGATCAATATTTGATTGTGACTAGACACCACTTGCTGGTGGCCGCGACCACCACTTGATATCAAAAATCTGCGAGCAGGCCGTTCACTGCTGTTGGGGTCAGTAGAAAGTCGTGGGCACGATCTTTCGCGGTCCAAAAGATCAAACAAGTGTTGCTCGCTCGGCCCATCAGCAAACTTCAAGCTCTGGTCTTCGAGTGATAAACGGTACTCGATGTCTGATGCAGAGCCAAAAAGATATTTCATCTGCTCCCAACTCGAAACCAGTTCAGCTCTGTATCCAAACCGATAGGCGCAATACGCATTGAAGTGTGCCTGGTCCTTCTCATCGTCGATAACAGCAGTGATCTGGTTTCTAAGAGGTGCGTCTTTGGGAAACTGACCTTCTCCCAACTTGTGTCCAAACACTCTTACAAAGTTTCGGAGCCCGGTCGGGTCATAAAGCGCCTCGCGACTCCACCTTGGTGCATTTGGAGAAAGTGCGTGATGCTTTGTCCAGTATTCGTGAGTACCAGATCGGTCTCGAATCAATCCAAAGCGCCACTCGAATTCTGGATAACCCAAGATCAATAGGCAGATTAGCGTCTCCCAGTTGAACCCCCTCCCAACAACGGGTACCATCCCATCCACATCAATGCTATCTACGAGTACGACCGTATTCGCGCTTGGTTGAAGGGTACGAAATTTGCTGCTGAGCATCTCAAACATCTCAGCAAGGTTTTTGCGATCCAGGGGGCCTGCTAGCGACCAGCAGAAATCAGGGCTGGTGCACCAGGTTTCTTC
>CAZOXC010000843.1:0-2019 GCA_964583205.1 uncultured Pirellulaceae bacterium
TTTCAAGTACTCCGTAACGCGGCTTGATTGCCCATCATACGCGTAAATCAGCGCCAGTCGTCGATAGATTCCATGAATTGGGTAATAGCTTATCGCCCCTTGTGAGTCGTTCTGAACCCAGTCACAGCCAGGATGATCTGGGTGAACATACTCTGCCCACGCACTCAAAAAATCACTGCACTCAGAACCATCTTCGACCGTTGCTGCTTGAGCCCCAATGCGCAGCCAGTGCAACAAAGGAAAACCACGAGCAGAAACATCTAGCTCTCTGATGCCTTTTGCGATTGCAACGTGAGTTCCATCTTGCAAGTCGAGCGACTTCGCCAAATGCTCTCGAGCGAAAGAAAACTCGTTCGCTACACACTCGAGTTGGCAACGATATTGATACTGCCGCCTTATATCTTCAACTTCGGTGAATTGATCAATTGCCTGGTCACTCGTTTCTCTCGCTTGCTCGATCTTGACACTTCCGATCGGCTGTAGACAAGCGATTTCAGCCTGAAGTTTCGTGCCCAATGCGGCGCCTGCGGATTCACTGCGTATCGACTGTCCGTCCTTATATCTATTCGGATAGGCAATGTGGAATAGTTCTCCAAGCTCTTTGTAAAACTTGGAAACTAGTGACATGGTGGCGATACACTTTTCATGTTCCAGCTGATCACTGAAGAACACAGCCTGTGTAGTCAACGCCTGCATAATGGAGTGCGTCCACTCCCACTGATCTGCAAGGTTCTCGATGGCCCCGTCGATCATGTCGCTGTAGACGCGACCTTGGGTAGCATCGCCCCGATGATTGCATGCAGTTAGGCCTGCGGTCGCAAGCCCCAGACGCGCAAACACTCCCATCGACTTGTTGGGCGTTTGACTGAGTTTGGATTGAAGCCTCTCTACGAAGTGCTTCTCCAGTTCCCGGCACGCTTTCATGGCATCGCTCAACCGACTTCTGTTTTCGGCGAGTTGTCGAAGCCAAGACATCAAGGCAAAAACCTGAGCTTTACGTGACGCTGGCTCAAGCCCAGCCAGCCCGTCCACGTGGCGACTGATTTCTATCAAGAATGCGCTACGAGCCTTATTGCTGGTGAACTCCGAAACGATATGCTCGAACAAATCGATCAGGGCGCTTGCGTGAGCTTGCATTCGATATAGATCTTTCGATCTCGCAACAACTGTATTGAACGAGATCGAGAAGTCGCATTCTCCTAACGCATTGCGGAGCAACTGTGCGTTTGATTCGTCAATGGTCTCGTAGTTTCGATGGCTGGAATTGCTGATCAAATCGCAATACCACAGAATCGGATGTTTCTTTCCAGAGCCAAACTTGAATTCACCTAGTCGCCATTTCGCTGAGGCCTCGGCCCATCCAAGTTCAATCGCTCGCCGTTGAAAGACACTTTGCAAAGTCGGCCAAAAATCATCGTGCTCCCAAGTGCCATTTATCGTCGGATCGTAGACCCCCGCCTGATACACATGCAAGGTGATCACGCCGGTTGGATCACTGTCCAGATACTTGCACAGTCGGACCAAAAGCTCGGCGAGAATATTTGTGTAGTTTGCTCTACGGTCACCGAATGAAACTCGCTCCTTATTCACCATGCGAATCGGTTGGATCGCACCACTGAAAATGTTCTCGCAACAATATTGAACCAGCTGGTTGAATTCGGCCTCGTTGTGCGTCTTGAGATCTGTGCTATGAAACTCTTCTCCCAAGATAAGGCCGGCTGTGTTGTGAAACGACTGGAATCGCTCAAGTGCTTTCTCTCTGGTCCATGCCCCCGTTGGAAAGACAAGACCTGCCAATTGGCTGGGGAACTTTTGACGCCGTCCCTCTTCTGATAACCTTTCATTAGGATTTGTTGATGTCTCTAAAAACAATCCGCTTTCGTCAACATATACGTCAAATTCGCTGATTTCTGGCAAAGTCACAACTCCGTGCTTCTGAGGTTTCTGCAAAACGATGCCCGGCAACAACGAAATACGGATGTCGCAAAGCCGCATTCGTTCTAACCCGATCTTCTACTC
>CAZOXC010000844.1:0-2019 GCA_964583205.1 uncultured Pirellulaceae bacterium
GACAGAAATTCATCAACTCGATCAAGCAGAGCTGGATTTCCAGATTGCCCGAATTGTTCCAGAGATTCCGGACAATCGCAAGAAATCATCCGGGATTGCCAGTGTGGGTACAATATTCGGAAATTGCGGTCACCTGAAGATTTTGTTTCTGGTCTGTAAGGACTTAAGATGCAGCTCGTCATTCCTGTGCCGGCTTGGTATCCGACAGCGATTGAACGCAGAAACATTCTGAGCTTGCTATGTCTCCAAAACCAGATTTATCACAGACTGAACAACAAGAATCTACTCATTCAGCAACAAAGAAGGAATTTAGAATGAATAAGCCCCTGATTTTCATTGTATTGATTGTTGTCGCTTTCGCTTCGTTGATCCCGATTGCGAACGCGCAACGAAAACAAGTACTGGGTCGCAGTGTGGCGTCCAACCAATTGGTTTCCTTTGATTCGATCGACCACAGTTCGTTTGATACGTTGTTGCAGAAATATGTCGACGAAGACGGAATGGTGAATTACAAGGACTGGGGCGCCTCCAGTGCAGATCGCGAGTCATTGTTGACGTACATCAACAGCTTGAGTGCGGCAAACCCGAATACGCGATCATCCAAGGAATCTGCTTTGGCTTTTTGGATCAACTCGTACAACGCTGTGACGATTGAAGGCATCCTGCAAGTCTACCCGACGACCAGCATTCGCAATCACACCGCCAAGGTTGCCGGCTACAACATCTGGCACCACTTGAAACTGAATGTGGCTGGCAGCGAGTACTCGTTGAACGATATTGAACACAATGTACTGCGCAAGATGGACGAGCCTCGAATTCACTTCGCGATTGTCTGTGCTTCGATCGGTTGTCCTCGTCTGTTGAATCAGGCCTATGTCGCCGAGAACCTGGAAGAGCAGCTGCAGGTCAACACTCGAGACTTCTTCTCCAGAAGTCAGAACCTGCAATACGATTCGGCAAGCTCCACACTTCAATTGAGCTCATTGATCAACTGGTTCGCGGATGATTTTGGCAAGGATTCGAATGGTCAGGTGACTTATCTGGCTCCCTACTTCCCCAAGCAGGTTCAGACCGCGATTTCCACTCGAGGATTCAACATCAGCTACCTGGACTACGACTGGAACATCAACGAGCAGAAGACACAGGTGTCCCAAGGTAGTGGTTCAAATAAAAAAGGATCCAATCGCCGGTAAGCGTCACCTCAATAGCAGTATGGGACTGCAATGCAGCTCGGCGGCATGCCGAGTTTGACAAACCACAGGAAGCATCTCCCAGCTCCTTTTTTCTGATTTCTGAGGAGCGGGCCCGGCACATTGGGTGAGCCGGGCCCTTTTTCTTTCGTTTCGAAGTCGCCAGGCCGTCATTGCTGGTCGCGCAATTTGAGATTGAATTTGGCAGGGTCATCCAGGACAGACTGCATGAGCCGGATCAGCCCATCCTGTTCAGCAATTTCGAATTCTGATTCTTTAATTCGTTGCTCAATCTCGCGTGTCTGACTCAACAATGATTCAGCTTGCTCAAGTTTCTGATTGATTGCCGCGTTGATTTTGGCCGACTCATTCAAGTCATTCAGAAATTCCATGGCTGCCTTTTCGCGAGCTCTGAGGGCCGCAACTTCTTTGTGGAACGATGTTTCTGGTTTCAGCTCATTCGATTTTACCAAGTGTTTCATTCGCAATTCGGCTTCTTTGAGCTTGCCCATATTTTCGTAGCACTGAATTTCGGATTCCAGCTCTGAGTCCTTGCTAACTGAACCAGCTTGAACGAGCTTTCTTACTTTTGCTAATTTGGAAGTCAGCAATTTATTTAGTCGAGAGTAAGTTTCTATTTCGTTTTCAACCTGGAGTACTTCAACGTCCCGCCTCGCCTGTTCAGCCTCGGACAGAATCGAATCCTGCTGTTCAGACTCGATCAATGCCAATTTTGTCGCCAGTTCCAGTCGGACAGAGAGTATCTCGTCGAGGCAACGTTCCAGGACTTCCTGGCGAGCTTCTCGATCAGCAAACTGAAATGCAATAT
>CAZOXC010000845.1:0-2019 GCA_964583205.1 uncultured Pirellulaceae bacterium
GTATCGTTGAGATCATTACTGAATTGCAAGGCACTGCCGAGGGTTTTCTGGTCATCGAGCCAGTTGAATTGACGCCCTCGGAGATGCTGGACCAGTTGGAGCAGATTTTTCGTATCGGCGAAGAGGGTGTTTCCGGAGGACCGACTTTCATTTCGGACAAATATCGTAATCGGGTCATCGTGCGGGGAACACCGCAGGAGATCAGCCTGGTGAAAACCATGATTGCGAAACTTGATTTACCCGCTACCGACGACGTAACTGATTCCGAAACCAGTGTGTTGATTACGCTGGACGAATATGAATTGGGTCGAGCTTTGGATGCGATACAGGAATTGTATTCCACGACGGGCCTGGAGAACGAAATCACGATTCGTCCCGATGATGAGCGTGTCATCAAGTACAATCGGCAACGAAAGTTTTTTGAAGAGGTCGGTGCCCGCAACTCGCGGAACTTCCAGGAAAATCAACAGCCGACAGGGCCTCCGTTTAACAACAATTCCAACGGGAGCTCGGACAGGAATTCCGATGGAAGCTCGGATCGGAACTCCAACGGAAGCTCGGACAGGAATTCCGATGGAAGCTCGGATAGAAACTCCAACGGGAGCTCAGACAGGAATTCCGATGGAAGCTCGGACAGGTCATCTTTGCAGAGGCCGATCCAGATGCTCTACGCTTTGGCGGCTTCGCGAGGTTGGTTGAAGTTGGCGCAAACGGGCGCCGTTGTGCGTGTGCAGGAAAGGCAGGAAGGCGAGCAGGAAGGAAGTGCTCTGCCCTCGACTATTCAGCGTCCGCCAGCGCGCGGGACACAACAGGAAGGTAGCGACCAGCGAGCCACTCCTGACCAGCAGGATTCACCAATCAATGGTGATGGCAAAAATTCTCAAGAGGAACCTTTGTTCCAGTCGATTGCTGGTGCACCGATTTCTGTTCGAGTGACTCGCTTCGGTCTGGTGATCGAATCGGATGATATTGCCGCTCGATTGAAGCTGGAAGATTTGATTTACGACGCGCTGGGCGACTCGGCCTCGTTGGGTGCCCGACCGGCAGCGTTTCGTGTTTATTTTAGAAGCGCCAGTGAAATAAAAGGTTTGTTGGAAGAATTGATGGGAATAGCCAGCGCTGGCGGAGGTGGCGGTGGCGGCGGACTTGGTGGATTGTTTGGCGGCGCCGTTTCCAATGCGGTTGGCGGCGCAGCAGGTGATTTGGTGGGCGGTTTGATTGGCGGCGGCGGTGCTGGTGCGGCCAGTGGAGGCGGCGCTATTTATTTGCCTGAAGGCGAAGTTGTAATGGTCCCGGACGAAAAGACCAATACGCTGTATGTGAGCGCTTCGGTCAATGATATGGATGTGGTCCGAATGCTTATTGAGGAACTCGATCGAGCCGACGCACCTCACGATCCAAATATTCTTGGTGAGAATCACCTGATCTACCTGGAGTTTCGTGATCCGAATGAGATCGCCGAAATTATTCGAGCAAACTTCAGCGACGTGCTCAATGAATCGAATTCTGGCGGCAATGGAAATAACCAGCAGCAAGTACAACAACAGTTGCAACAACAACTAATGAACGCAATCACCGGACGTGGCGGTCGCGGTGGAAATAACCGTGACCCGGAAGAGGCAAAACCCAAAGCCAGTATGACGGTTGATGAGAAACAGGGCGCTTTGGTCGTAACAGGACCAAGGAACATCTACTTGCAGATCCGATCTTTGGCGATGCAACTGGATCGTCCAGGAGCTGAAGCAAATGACCGATACGAATTTGTTCGACCTTCAGTCGCACCCGGCGTGTTGCAGGAAAGTTTGAGATCAGCTTTCGGCGACAAAATAGTAATCGTGGGTTCCGAGTCAGGTGGAACTACTCCAGCTACTGGCGGAGGTGCTGGCGGCGGAGGTGCTGGTGGTGGAAATCGACAACCTGGTGGCACCGTGGTTCCGTTCAACACGGACGCAATTCGAGCTTTGCAACAATTGCGAGGTGGCGGCGGCGGTGGTGGTAACCGAGGTGGTGGCGCTGGCA
>CAZOXC010000846.1:0-2018 GCA_964583205.1 uncultured Pirellulaceae bacterium
GCGTGGTGATTTCGAATCGGATGGCGCGACCTGATGTCCAGACGTTGCGGCTGCGTGACGGTGCTTGTCAGATCCGCGAGTTGTCAAACGATCTGACCATCCGCATGCAGGTAGAGTCTGAATCATCTGAATTTGATTTTCGGTTGGCTGGAATTCAAGTCGCAACTTCTCCTGCTGCCCGTAGCTATCTGCAACAGTTGATCAACGACGACCAATTGCATGTGCGATTTGATCGACAACGGTTTGATGATCAAAATCGTGTCCTGGGTTATCTTTACTCGGGCGAGACCTCCATTAATGTCGAGTTGATTACGTTGGGGCTGGCCAGACCTGATCCGATTCAAGGCAATTCTGCCAGCCAGCAGCGGCAATATGAAAAGGCATACCAGGCCAGGTTGGACGCCGAGGGATCCGAGACAATTCGCCGCTGATTCACGCGTTGAGAATTCCGATGTGCGGTGATAAACTCAAACCGGGCGAGACCCGGGCGGTTGCCTGCCAAATGCCGGCTGATTGTATGGATCTGCAGTTTCCGTGTGCTGGCGAGAAAAATGGCCAGGATTGATCGCCCCAGTGTTCTTGAAAAATTGATCAATTCGAATAATTCGATACAGGATAAAACTCAGATGAAACTTGCTGCAATCCCCGGCGATGGTACGGGCCCGGAAGTCACGGCGGAAGCGCTCAAAGTCTTGGCAGCCGTTGCCAAACTGGAAGGCTTCGAATACTCGATGAAAGAACTCGACTACGGTGGCGAGCGATATTTGAAAACCGGTGAGATTTTACCGGCTGGCGCCATCGATGGCCTGCGTGAATTCGACGCAGTCTATCTGGGCGCTGTAGGACATCCGGATGTGCCGCCAGGATTGATCGAGCGTCAGTTGCTGCTGGATACTCGGTTTCAACTGGACCAATATATTAACTTGCGACCGGTGAAGTTGTATCCCGGTGTGGAAACGCCTCTGGCTGGAAAGAACCCTGAAGATATCGACTTTGTCGTAGTGCGCGAGAACACCGAAGACCTGTATGCAGGCATCGGCGGTTACTTGAAAAAGGGAACAGCCGACGAAGTGGCGACACAGACCGCGATTTATTCGCGCAAGGGATGTGAACGGTGTATTCGATGGGCGTTCGAATTAACCATGAAACGAAACAATCCCAAAGGAAGACGTTTGACGTTTGTTGGCAAGACCAACGTGTTGACCTACGGGCATGATTTGTGGTGGCGGACCTTCCAGGAAATCGGCGAAGAATATCCGGCAGTGGAAAAAGACTACAACCATGTCGATGCTTGTTGCATGTGGATGGTCAAGAACCCCGAATACTACGATGTAATCGTGACCACCAATATGTTCGGAGACATCATCACGGACCTGGCTGCCGTGCTGCAGGGCGGTATGGGAGTGGCGGCCGGAGGAAATATCAATCCAGATCCCGGTGGAACCAGCATGTACGAACCGATGGGCGGAAGTGCGCCGAAGTACACAGGGCAGGGCGTCATTAATCCGATCGCCGCTATCGGGGCGATGGCGATGCTGCTGGAACAAGAGGGACAGGAAGTCGCCGGGCAACGAGTTCTGAGTGCCATTCAACAGGTAACCGGTAGCAAAATGAAGAGCCAGTCAGCCGGCAAAATGGGTTATACAACTTCCGAGGTTGGTGATCTGGTTTGTGAAGCGCTGCAATCGGCAACGGCCAGCGTTTAGTCGCATCAAAAATAGCACCCTCTTGCTTTTGCGAGAGGGGAAGCTCGGTTGAATCACCGTGAAACGTGGCTTTTCAGTCCGATGAAGTTTTTGCGAGCAGCAACGTAGTTGTCGGTCATTGTCCGCGCAGTGCCTGGGATCCTGCTTTTGATCTGCGCGTATCGCGCGTCGGTGTATCCATAAACAACATAGCGATTCCATTGAATGGCTGGTTCTTTCGGTTCGTTGTTCAGCCAGTCGCCAATTTGTGAAAACAAACTTTGTTGCTGAGGAGTTTCAGCTATCCGCCATTGCAACAGTTCCGATTCAATT
>CAZOXC010000847.1:0-2017 GCA_964583205.1 uncultured Pirellulaceae bacterium
CCCGCTGACCCTGCCGATAATAACACGAATCTGCGAGTCGCGTGGCACGGTAACCCACGACTCGGAGAGCCGTGCTGCTTTGTTTTTGAAATGCGCTCTAGACAGATTCGATATGTAAGCCGCGTTTGCGACGTTCGGATCGTCGAGCATCATCGATTTGGTCCGAAACCTGGCGTACGTTGGAGATGCCATACATGACCAACTCGGGATGACTCGCATCACTCGAATTGATCGTGATGTTTCCGACGTTCATGATCGCCTGGATTGGGCCCTGCTTGTATGTCACGTCGTCGATGTCGATCAACTCGATTCGATCGAGTGCTCGTACCAGGATGCCTTCACGGTGTTTTAGACGCTGGGAAGTCAATTCGTAGTGCATGCTGAGTTTGCGAACCAGCATCAAGCCCAAAAAATACAACCACACCAAAGCGAGGATTCCGAAGGTGATGCCCCAAACATAGCCGTTACTGCGAAGTGCAGTTGCCAGAATAATGATAAGTGCGATCAGCGTTACAAAGCCCAGTACAATCCAGGTGCCAGTCATGGACTTGGGTGAAAAGCTGCCTTTCCAAATATTCACTTCAGGCTCGTCATCGCCCATGGTGCGCGAAGTTAATTCTTCGAATTTTTCTTTGGGCGGTTGCTGTTGTGGTGTTGAATCGGTCACTGGGATTATTGCTCCGGTTGGGAAAAAAATCTGTTTAAGTTTGGATCGAGCATTGATGCGCCGTTATAGCCACACTGAATTCGCCAGTTTGCTGTCAGTCTTGGTGTCAAACCGGATTGGTGCAGCGATTTATCACATAATTTACGCGATCTTGGTTGTGAAAATCAAATAGTAGGATAAGTTTAACATTCACGATGCAGGTTGGAACTCGGGATTAGCCTCAGAAATCTATGAAGTGCCCTTTTTGTGGTTTGGACAATGACAAGGTCATTGATTCTAGGACCGGTGAAGACGGAGTGGTCATTCGCCGGCGCCGGCATTGTTATTCTTGTGAGCGTCGTTTTACAACCTATGAACGGGTTGCCGACCTCAATGTGCAGGTCATCAAGAAAAACAACATTACCGAGTCCTTCAATACTGAGAAGATTCGCGCCGGCCTCCAGCGAGCTTGTTGGAAACGTCCGGTAACAGATGAGCAAATTGAGGCGCTGATCGCCAGCGTTGAACAGCAGGTCTACTCGGAATTCGACGCGGAGATTGAAAGCCAGGAGTTGGGTGAGATTGTCATCGACAAGCTACGTCTGATCGATGAAGTGGCGTACGTTCGCTTCGCCAGTGTCTATCGTCGGTTTAACGATGCTCAGGATTTTCTGGAAGAGCTGCGGCCCATGTTGGATAAGCCGCGTTAATTTGTTGCCCGTCGGTCCGCCCATCAGGCGATGTCGAGTTCCCGGGCCGTTTCGAATATTGCCTTCAGGTCCAGTAATTGATCGTTGGCTTCAAACAATCTTCGGATGCTCTGTTTGTGAATCTTCATCTTCAGACCACCTACTGCAAGTGCACCAAAGCAATTCATGCCGTGCCGCTGTTGAGCCAGGTCCATCGCGTCGATTCCCTCAATTCCAGCCGGCGGAACAGCATTCAGATCAACGGCGAATTCAAGCTTTCCGCAAGCCGCCAGTGTTTCGCTGGAGACAAACTGAATTCCGGCAGCGCCCGCAGCAATCACGCCCGAGCAATCCATCAGGATCTTGCTGGTAGCCGATTCTGATTTGCTTTCCATCGGTTGGCAAGTCACTTCGGAACTTGCCGAATTGATCTGGTCGCACAATTCTCTGGCACGGTCGAGTGATCTGGAAATCATCAGCGGCTTTGCTCCAACCTGACTGAGCAACTGGCAGACTCGAAGCCCAACTGAACCCGTGCCACCCAAAACTGCAATCGGCATGTTTTTGAGTTCGTGATGTTTTTCGATTGCCAGGATTGCCGCCGCTGCAGTTGTATTGGCGCCAGAGGCGTCAAGCATTACTGAAACTTGCAGTGGGCCAAAGAAGCTGTCTTGAACCGCAT
>CAZOXC010000848.1:0-2015 GCA_964583205.1 uncultured Pirellulaceae bacterium
ATGACTGACAGTGACTTGTCCGCCGCAGAAGAGCTTGGCCGAGCAAAAAAGGAAATTCAAACTCACCTGAACCGCAGTCGAAATGCCGGAGGCGGCGATGAGTGAATCACCGGTCAGGTTGAATGCCAAACAGCCTCGCAAAAAAGCTGGCGACGATCGACAACGTCGCTGGTGGATGCATTGGGTGATTGTGCCGATCGCATTGTTGTTTTTCCTGCCAGTGTTTGTGATGGTCTCTTCGTCATTGAAGACGCCGCTTGAGCTGACCCAGAACCCTTATGCCTTGCTGCCCGAGTCTGCTCAGTGGAGCAACTATCCGGAAGCGCTGAGCAGCATTCCCTACTGGCAATATCTGTTTAATTCGCTTTGCCTGTCGGTAGGATCTGTGATCGGATCAGTTCTGTCCTGTGCTTTGGTGGCCTGGTCGCTGGCCAAAGTCGATTGGGCCGGTCGCCGCTGGTTGATGCCGATTGTGATCGCCACGATGCTCTTGCCCTGGCAGATTACGATGATTCCGAAGTTCGTTTTGATCAGCAAGCTGGGACTTTACAATTCGATCTGGGCGATCATCCTGCCGACTTTTCTGGGTAACGCGTTCTATATCTTTTTGCTGCGTCAGTTTTTTATCTCGGTGCCGCAGGAGCTGCTGGATGCAGGGCGAATCGATGGTCTAGGCCAATGGGGGTTGTTTTGGAGAATCGGCGTACCGCTTTCCAGACCCGCGTTGATCACGGTGGCTCTGTTTCAGTTTGTAGAATCCTGGAATGACTTTGGGGGTCCGCTGTTGTACTTGAATGACCCACAGAAATTCCCATTGGCTTATGGGTTGGAGAGATTTGTGGGATCCTATGGCGACCAGACCCATTTGTTATTGGCGGCCGCCGTGATGTTCACGGTACCCATGATCGTGTTGTTTCTGCTTTGTCAGCGCTTTTTCATACAAGGCATCAACACGACTGGCATCAAAGGATAGTGCCAAATCGATATTGGTGTTGTGGGAGCTGACGAGCGGCGACTCAAGGTGCCAACAGCAGTCGACTGGGCGCTTCCAGGTAACCGATCACATCGTTGAGGAATCGAGCGGCCGCTGCACCATCAACCAATCGATGATCGTAGGAAATACTCAAAGGCATCATCAAACGAGGCACGATCTGGTCATCTTTCACCACTGGCATTTTTCGAGAACGGCCAACCAGCAAAATTGCGTTCTCAGGAACATTCACGATCGGTGTCGAATAGGTTCCGCCAATGGCTCCCAGGTTACTGATGGTGAACGTTCCACCTTTCAAGTCATCAACCGAAAAGTTGTTTGTACGAACTTTCTCGGCCATGTCTCCGAGTTGTCGAGCAATCTCGGGAATCGAAAGCTGGTCCGCACTTCGCATATTGGGAACCACCAAACCTCGCTCGGTATCCACGGCGATACCAACATTCACGTATTCCTTGTAGATGACTTGCTTATCATCGTTCGACAACACCGAATTGATTGCCGGATGGTCACGCAACGCCATTGCAACCGACTTGATAATGAACGGCATCGAAGTCAGCTTGACGCCTCGAGTCTTGTAGTCCTCCTTGCTGGCCTGGCGAATGTTTTCCAAGTCAGTTACATCTGCGTCGTCAAAATTGGTTACTCGAGGAACCGATGACCAGGATTGAGACATCTGCTGCGCGATCGTGCGACGCATCCGCGAAAGTTTCTCGACTCGAACCGGCCCGAATTCGTCGGACTCACCGGTCGAGCTGGCACCGTAGGGCGATCGAGCGGCGCCGCAACTCCGCACAACACCCATGATGTCTTCGCGAGTAATTCGACCAGCGGTTCCGCTTCCAGTAACTCGTGACAGATCCACTCCGACTTCCCGAGCCAGTCTTCTCATGGCCGGACCAGCCGCGACCTCGGACTGATCAGCGCCGCCAACAACCTGCTCGGTCGAAACTTCGGGCGCTGCAGGTTGAGGTGCCGCAGGTTGAGGTGCTGCAGGTTGGGGTGGTGGTTGAGATGCAACCGGCTG
>CAZOXC010000849.1:0-2012 GCA_964583205.1 uncultured Pirellulaceae bacterium
GTGGGCGCCATCGGCACGGAAGGCAAACGTCTAATTCGCGCTGGGGTTGTGGAATGATCTACAGGGTGACCAGCTCACTTCCACAGTTTAAGACGATCGATTTTCAGTCAGGCCTCAATCTCGTCGTTGCAAAGAAAAGTGCAGACGCGACTGATCGTCAGACACGTAATGGCTCAGGGAAATCCAGCCTAGTTCGGATCATCAACTTCCTACTCGGAGCTAAGTGTTCTCCTGAATCGATCTTTCGATACCAATCGCTGGAAGATCAGTGTTTCTCGCTGTCGTTCGATCTGGCGAACGAGCGCGTGACTGTGGACCGGACCGGTAGGAGCGCGTCTAAGCTGGTTGTTGATGGCTCGTTCGATCAATGGAACACGGAGCCGAAACTTGACAAAGATTCTGGCGAGTATCGGATCCCCGCAACAAAGTGGCTCGGAGTCCTCCGCCACCAGATGTTTGGGCAAGACGCAGATCTCCCCAAACACAGCCCTACTATCCGGTCGATGATTGGCTACTTCGTCCCACGAGAAGCAAGTGGAGCGTTCCATGATGCGCAGCGACAAGGATCCATGCAGCAGAACTGGGACATCCAAGTGAATTTGTCGTATCTGCTCGGTCTAGACCATGAGGTATCGCGAGACCTGCAACTGGTCCGAACCAAAGAAAAATCGCTTGTTGTGTTGAAGAAAGAAGCGAAGACCGGGGTTCTGGGACAACTCGTTGGGAATATCGGAGAACTCCGAACCATGCTGACAGTCGCGGAGCGTGAAGCTACGCGACTGGAAGCGGAACTAGCCGAGTTCCAAGTTCTTCCGGAGTATCGCGAGCTTGAAAAAGAAGCCTCGAGTCTTGCAGTGAGCATTTCTCAGTTGGCTAATGAAAACACATTAGACGATGAGAAACTCGACTACCTCAACGAGCAGCTTAGTGACGAATCCGGTACCAATCCGGTTGCGGTTGAATCGATGTATGAGGAAGCGGGCGTTGTTCTACCAGACTTGGTGACGAAGCGATTGGAAGAAGTCAAAGCTTTTCATGAAGCCGTCTTGGCCAACCGAAGAACACACTTGGAAGGTGAAATTGCGGATGCGAAAGCTCGAATCGACAATCGCGAGGTCCAGAAGAAGAAACTGGATGCACGTAGGATTGAGATCTTGAAGACGCTCGACTCACACGGCGCCTTGGATCAATTCTCGAAGTTGCAAGAGGAACTGACCCGGAAGCATGCGACTCTAGAGGAGTTGAAAAAGAAGTCGGAGTTGGCGAGGCAACTAGACTCGCAAGAGACTGAGCTGAATATCGAACGGATAAGTATCAGGCAGCGCTTGGTGTCTGACTTAGATGACCGTGCTTATGCGCTTGCCGAGGCAATTGTCACGTTCGAAGATTTCTCCAGTCGAATTTCTGATCATGAAGGTAGTTTGTTAGTCAAACCGACGGACAACGGTCCAGAATTTGGGATCAAGGTCGAAGGCAAGGAAAGCAGAGGAATTCGCAATATGCAAATCTTCTGCTTCGACATGATGCTCGCGGTCATGTGGGCAAAGAAGGAGTCACAACCCGGCTTCCTAGTCCACGACAGTCATCTTTTTGATGGAATGGACAGTCGGCAAGTTGCCAAGGCAATTGAGATCGGTGCTGAGCAGTCCGAGGAGCATGGGTTCCAGTACATTGTCACCATCAACTCCGATCAGCTCGCGTCTGCGGAGTTTTCAGAAGGCTTCGATCCTGGAAAGTATCGAAATCCAGTCGAGCTTAGTGACAAGACGGAAACAGGTGGGCTTTTCGGAATGCGAATCTAACGGTGCAATTCGTGGTCGCACTGATTGCTTGCCAATCATTGTGCCGAGGGCACAAGAGGTCTCGTTGTCACCGATCAATCACAGGCTGTCCTTCCAACCTCTTGGGCTGCGCTACTGCGATTGCGAGCAATCGCGGCCACCCGGGATTCAAAGAGCAAACATGCCCCTGGGATTTCGATCCGCGACAGAGTCACTCGCAACATCGACAGT
>CAZOXC010000850.1:0-2010 GCA_964583205.1 uncultured Pirellulaceae bacterium
ATGTTGGTAACAGTGTGCGATACGCCAACCCGGTCGTGTGGGTTCGTACGCTGGGCAAGCGAATCAAGAAATTGGACATCAAAGAATTTGACTTGGCCCTGGCAAAAGAGAATGGAAATATCTGGGAAGGGTTTAAGTCCAAGCTGCTTGAAGGCACTACCGGCTGGTACGACGTGATTCGCGAGCTGAAATCACTTGGCTTTGAAGGCTGGGGGACTGCCGAGATTCCAGGCGGCAACAAAGAACGCCTGGAAGAAATCGCTGATCGCATGAACCAGATTTTTTCATTCTAGCTCTCGCAGAATAACACCGGGAGAATCCGCCTCCCGGTTGGCTCGTGACAGTGACTCGTGACAGTGACTCGTGACAGCGACTCGTGACAGTGACTCATGCCAGGCGCCTGTTTCTGCGAGGTTGGCCTGCACGTTCCGTCTTCTCATCCTGTCTTCACGCTCGCCTTCACATCCTGGCCGCGATTCTTGGCCGGCCCCAGGCTTCTGACCGGTTTTCAAACCAGGACCGAGCCAGAATTCGTCTTTTGGCACGGCAATTCGCGACTTTTGATAAGTTTCTGCTAATACTTGGCCCCATTCGCCACGACGCTCGCTTGGCAAACTATCTCAGACAAGAAACAACACATGGGGAAAATCGTGAAAACTTTGGCAATGATATGGACGGGAATCTTCGCAATCATGACAGCAATGAGCGGACTTACATTCCTGGGAGTCTTCACCTTGATCGACATCATGGACAGTCAGCATGGTACTCGAGTCGATTTCGATAATGGAAAGATTTTTTACTCGGACCAGGCATCCCCTGAATTGGCCGAGGAATTAGCGGCATTCCTGAACCAACCGGCCAACGATTCGATTCTGGCCGACACAACTCGAATCCGGCTTGATCACGACGGCGAGCAACTGCGGATCGCTGTTTGCAATCAATCGATTACCGGCGCAGAATTCGATTTCCAACTGGGAGTTCAACTGGTTGAATGCTTGTCTCAATCAAAAACACTTGCCAATCACAAAGTTGAGTATCAAGTATGTGACTGGCAGTTCCGCCCGCTGGATCCCGCCGCTTCCTGATCTTGTTGCGGAATTACAAAACAATACAGAACATTTCGGTCCGGCGGCAACGCGGCCAGCATCCCGCAGAATTGCCACAAAATATGAAAATGTGAATTTTTCAGGAAGAATTGCGTTCCACCATCGTTTCCTAATGCGAACCAGGAACTTTGGAGGAAATTCATGTTTCGCTTGATCGCAATAGGTGTTTTTGCAGCTTCTTACTGGGCATTTTGCCGATTGATTTCTTACTTGATTTGAGCGCAAGGGTTGTGCTCGAAATTGAGTATCGTCGACTGCCACTTTTCGTTGGTGTAAAATCGGACGTCAGTTGAAAATGAATCAAGGATGTCCAACCAATGAGAAACGTGGTCGCGATAGTTTTGGGTGGTGGTCGAGGAACTCGCCTTTCTCCCCTCACCAGTATTCGATCGAAACCTGCCGTCCCCCTGGCAGGAAAATATCGTTTGATCGACATCCCAATTTCCAACTGTATCAATAGCGATATTCACAAGGTCTATGTGCTGACTCAGTTTATGAGTGTCAGCCTGCACCGTCACATTCGTCGCACCTATGTGTTCGATCATTTCAAGGGCGGCTTTGTTGAAATCCTGGCTGCTCAGGAAACGATGGGAGCCGGCACCGACTGGTTCCAGGGCACTGCTGACGCCGTGCGAAAAAATCTCCGGTACATCCAACAACACGGGATCGACTATGTTGTGATCCTGTCAGGCGACCAGCTTTATCGCATGGACTATCGCAACCTGATTCAAACTCATCGACGTCGTTGTGCTGATGTCACGATCGCCTGCATGCCGGTGACGCGTGAAGCCGCCAAAGGCTTTGGCGTTATGCGACTGGATGACTCGGGACGAGTCACTGGTTTTCTGGAGAAACCACAAACCGACCAGGAACTGGAGTCGATGTCGACCGAACCTGCCTGGAT
>CAZOXC010000851.1:0-2008 GCA_964583205.1 uncultured Pirellulaceae bacterium
CTTTAGGGATGGTGCCACTCTCGACGCAGTCGGCAACTGCTTTGGCAACCGCGGCCTGAGCCGGACCAAACATTTGTACCGCTTGTTTCATTCCGTCAATCGTGACTTTGGTAACCATCACTGTCGCCGGTTTCACGGCCAGGTTGGGTGTAAGTACGGCCAGCAGGTTGGTGTGCCCCTTGCTTTGTCTGGCCAGTGCGGCAGCAAATGCATGACCCACGGGTCCGTCTTTGCTTCCGATCAACAAATCGATGTGGGCAACCTCATTGTCGTCGCCGCCGGCCAAGCCTTCACCTACATACATTGACATTTGTATCTCCAACGTGTCCAAAAACATGTGTTGTTTGTAAAACAAAAATTGTCTCAGCGGTTGAGACTATCAAACCCGTTCCAAATTGCAACTACCCAGCGAATTCATCAGTCAAGTTACCGCCAGTGAATCACCAGAAGAAATTGTTGATCGTCGGAGCGTCAGTTCGAGAGCTGGTGCAGCTTGCCATTGAATCCAGGTTCGATGTCCAGGGCATTGACTTGTTCGCTGATCGCGATTCACAAACCTGTTCTAACGTGCATAAAGTCGGTGGATTCGAGGATGTGCCGGCGCTGACGAAAACAATCGACTACGACCATTGCATTCTGACTGGTGGGATTGAAAACCACTCCGCTGTGATTCGGCAACTGGCGGACACTCGTATCCGAGGATGCGGAGTTGAATGCCTGGCAACGCTGGCCGATTCGTATGGAATCATTCGCCATTGGGAGTCGCATGAAATTGCAGTTCCGGAAACTCGTTTTGAATTGAACAGCGATCAGGCTGGGACAAGCGGGTGGCTGGTGAAGCGCCGCTGGTCCTGCGGCGGAAATTCGATTGTTGCATTGCCTGCTCAAGCAGTTGGCGATACGGGCAATCAAGAAGACCATTTCATCCAGAAATTTGTACCGGGCGGCTGCTACAGCGCCATCGTGTTTTATGAAGAATCAAGATTTGAAGTTCTGGGTGTGAGCCGCCAATTGACTGGCCAGCTCGAATTGACCCACAATCGCTTCGCCTATTGTGGATCGCTGGGGCCATTGCCGTTGTCGCCGGAAATTGAGTTGCAATTGGCGACAATCGCCCAGTCATTGGTGTCTGTTCAGCCGCGAGGATTTGTGGGAATCGATTTTGTGCTGGACAACGGAACCGTCTGGCCGCTGGAAGTTAACCCTCGAATCACGGCTTCGATGCCAATGCACCTGAAGGGCAGCGGGGTTGATTTGATCGAGTCGCAGATCGCAGGCCGGCTGATTCGAGATCGTGAGTGCGACATTGCTGTCCCGGTTTGCTACGGAAAAGCGATCTTGTTTAATCTGGATGAAGCGGAACTGAAGATCACTGGCGAATTTTCTGATTGGGCAATGGGCGAGTCGGAATGGTTGGGCGACATCCCCTTTGCAGGAACGTCGATCCTGCCACAATCGCCAATCCTGACAACCTTCAATCGAGGCCACAGTTTGCCCGCGGTTGAAGCTCAATTATTTGCGCAGGTAAAACGTGTCCGCGAGCAGGTCCAGCGCACGACAATTCGAGTTTGAGCGATTCCGCAATCGAAGAATCTTGCTGCGCAAATTCAGCGAGGTGCGCTGTTGTAGTTTGCAAGGCTGTTGAAGCGAGTGGCCCGCTGGAGGGCGGGCAAGTTCAACTTCTGATGGTTAGCCCGCGTATTTTGCGATGCGGTTCTTGGGAAGGAAATCGTCGCCTTCTTCGGTTTTGTACCGATAGTGCATGACGTATGCGTCTTCCGTCGAGTCTTCGTAGTAGTCGCGCAAAACGCTAATCGCCCGGAATCCCAGTTTCTGAAAGAACAATTGTGCCGCCAGATTGGTTTCTCGAATTTCCAAAACGATGCGATTGCGTCGTTGTTGCGACAACTTGCCAATCAACTTTTGAATCATTTGCCGGCCAACATTTCGTCGCCGAAAGTCTGGTCGGACCGCAAAATTCAAAATATGCAGTTGGTTGTTGTGTAAT
>CAZOXC010000852.1:0-2005 GCA_964583205.1 uncultured Pirellulaceae bacterium
CTTTATCTTTTGGACGAGCCCACGACCGGATTGCACTTTGCCGACATTCAGTTGCTGTTGAAGGTGTTGCACAATTTTGTCGAGGCCGGGAACACGGTTCTGGTGGTCGAACACAACCTGGATGTGATCAAAACCGCCGACTGGATTATTGATATCGGTCCAGAAGGTGGAGCCGCAGGCGGAACTGTCGTGGCGGCCGGACCGGCGGAAGAGATTGCCAAGTGCAAAGAATCGCATACAGGTCAGGCACTTCGCGAAGTTTTGAGCCCCAAAGAAACAACTCCCGAAGAAAAGCAAACAGCCGCTCGAAAACTCGGCCAGAACCAGCCAGCCCAACAGGCTCGACATATTTCTGTGCGGGGGGCTGCCCAACACAATTTGCGGACCGTCGATATTGATATCGACCGCGATCGCATGACTGTCTTCAGTGGGCCCAGCGGTAGCGGCAAGAGCTCGTTGGCAATGGATACGATTTACGCCGAAGGTCAAAGGCGTTACGTGGAAAGCTTGAGCGCTTACGCCCGACAGTTCGTCAACCAAATGACCAAGCCCAAGGTCGAGCATGTCGAGGGGCTGTCGCCGGCCATTGCCATCGAACAGAAAAACCTGGGCAGCACACCACGCAGTACGGTCGGCACCGTCACGGAAGTTTACGATTACCTGCGAATTCTGTTTTCACGCCTGGGCAAACCGCACTGTCCCGATTGTGACATTGCCATCGGCACTCAAACCGCCGATCAAATTGTTGACAAGATCATGGGCGAGAAAACTGGCACTCGATTGTATCTTCTCGCGCCAATCAACACCGACGACATTCAGGACTTCGATGCCCTGTGGGACGAGATCCGCAGCGGCGGGTTTGTTCGAGTTCGCATCAACGGAGTAACACACTCGGTCGATGACTTGCCAACTATCGACCGACGCAGCCGTAATGAAGTCGAAGTGGTTGTCGATCGTATCATTGTCAAAGCGGCCTCTCATGGCCGGATTGCCGAGAGTGTCGAAATGGCACTTTCCAAAGGGTCCGGCGTCATCAACGTTGGCTACCCCGAAGAAGGTGTCGACGAAATTCATTGGCGAGTCGTCGTGCACAGTCAACACCTGGCTTGTTCAGACTGCGGTCGCAGTTTCGAGCGACTGTCGCCCCATCATTTCTCGTTCAACAGTCAGTTGGGATGGTGCGAGTCCTGCGAGGGTCTTGGTACACAATTGGGTGCGAACCCGGCAGCGCTGCTCCGCGATCCCCAGGCGTCGCTGGCCGATGGCGCACTGAACTTGTGGCCCGCCCATACGAACTCGACATCCAAACGAATGTTGAGCGCGTTTTGCAAAACCACCGGAGTTCCCGCGGACGTTCCCTTCAATCAACTGGATGCTCGCCATCGCCGTTTGGTGTTTTATGGTACTGCCGAACGCTGGTTCGAAGTTCCGGCTGACGACAAGTCCCAGGACTTGAACGCTCAAGTCGCTTTCAAGTTCCAGTACAAAGGCCTGTATCCAACATTGAAAGAGGCTTCGCGACTATCGGCGGCGTTGCGAGCAAAAATGCAAACACTGGTCGACAATGTCGAGTGTGGAGTTTGTGGCGGCAGCCGTCTCCGTGACGACGCGGCGGCCATGCGGTTTTGCGATGTCACGATTGATCGAGTCTGTCGGATGCCGATGGGCGTTCTGCAAAAGGAACTCAAGTCCTGGAAGTTCGAGCAACGTGAAAAGAAAGTGGCGGGCGAGGTCGTGCGGGAAATCAAAAACCGCGTGCAGTTCCTCAACGATGTGGGCCTGGAATATTTGACGCTGTCACGCGCGGCCGCCTCGCTGTCTAACGGCGAGGCGCAGCGAATCCGACTTGCCAGCCAACTGGGAAGCGGACTCTGTGGCGTGCTCTATGTGCTGGATGAGCCCACGATCGGATTGCATCCTCGAGACAATACTCGTCTGCTTTCGGCACTCAAAAAGCTGCGTGATCTGGGCAACACCCTGTTGGTGGTCGAGCACGATCGTGAAG
>CAZOXC010000853.1:0-2003 GCA_964583205.1 uncultured Pirellulaceae bacterium
TACAGGTAGTTGTCATCTTTTTCAAAATACTCGTACCCGGTCCGGCCACGAACTTTTTTTGAATTGTTAATCGCGTAAGTCCAATCCACCTGCACATCGTAGGAATCGCCGTTGCTGAGTTCCTCTGGCAGATCGATTCGCATCATTGTTTTTACGATCGTAAATTTCAGATCATCGCCCGATTGAGCATCAGCAACTTTGGAAATCTTGACGCCACCTTCAAAGTCGCGGGCTGCCATCATGCCCTCGAGACCTCGATAGGAAAGCCGATCCAGATTCGGTTGAGTACGAGTCAAGTTCGCATCGGAATGCGGCTGCCTGATGTTGGGATCCAGTTGCAGCCAGATATATCGCAACGGATCAGGCGAACGGTTGGTGTAGGTAATGATTTCGGAACCGATCAATTTCTGCTTGTCGTCATCGATCTCGACATCGATCAAGTAATCGACTCGCTGCTGCCAGTAATCTCGACCGGGTGCTCCCGAGGCAGTTCGATAGTCATTGGGAGTTGGCAGAATTTCTTCCAGTTGACGGAACTTGTCTTCCTGGCTGAATTTTTCAATTTTCTGCCCGAATAAATCTGCACAAGGCAAAAAGAAAATCAATAAAACGATAGTTCGAGCAAAAGGCGAAAGTTTGTTCATGGATCTGAAACCGCAATTGGTCATGTAAAGTAGATAATTTCAATCTCTATTTAAGAATGCTTACCAGAGTGCGGCAAGTATATTTCAGGCCATGATGTTAAAATGCCACAAGATTGTGGCTGGAAATACAATCAGAATTCAGACCCGGTCACAAAGTCGCTGAAAGATGCAGTTAGAACCATGTCGACTCCCTCGCCTTATCAAAATCCGTATAAACAGCCCCGCAGTCGAAACAGGCCAATACAAGGCAACTACCCAGAGCCCAGCGGGGTACTTTTGCTGTTTCGAATCTACTGCGGTTTCATGGTGTTATTTTCCTTGGCACTGATCGGAATAGCAGCAATGTTTGTTGTTGCTTACCTTTCCAATCCCCAAGTCCAGAACGATCCGGATGGATTCATTGTGATCGTCATTGCTTTGATCTATGGGGGTTCAGGAATCGTGCTGGGAATTATTTACGGAATCGGAATCTTCTTTTGCAAAGGCAAAAAGGGCTGGGTTTACGGAATTGTTCTGATAGTCATCGGAATGACTTCGTGCGTATCCTGGCCATTTTCAATTCCGTTGATAATCTTTTGGCTGAAGCCGGAAAACAAGCGCGGAATTACCCAGCAACCCAATTAGATGTCTGTTGCTTCACGCAGTCTCAAACAATCAAGATCAGTCCCTTGCCATCGATGTGCAAGGGTCCGGTTGGTCTTCACAGAGCTGTCTGCGACTTGCAACCAATACCGACGCTAGCAGCGCTGATCTTTTTCGAAATACAACGATTTGATAAGAGTCGGCAACGACTTTGTTTTCCAAAAGTACTGGTTAACGAATCTTGACGTTGGTTGGCGGTTCCATGTCGGCACAGACTTTCAAAAAAGAAACGAATTTCAATTAGATCGTTTTCCTTTGTGCAAAATGAGCCAGACCTCTCGCGGTCGCCGTGAACGCATACCTCCGTTAGCACTTGTTTAACTATTAACACGGATATGTCTGACCGACCGGCTCCAAAAGTTTCGATTGTCATGTCGACTTACCAGCGAGGTTACTTGCTGCGGTACGCGGTGCAAACGGTACTCGATCAGACAATGACAGATTGGGAGCTGATCATCGTTGATGATGCTTCTCCGGATGATACTCCTCAGATCGTTCAGGAGTTTACCGACCCACGCATTCGGTACTTCCGCAGAGAACAAAACTTTGGCGAACAATCTGGGCCAAACAACTTTGGCGTCGAACAAGCTCGTGCTCCGTGGATCGCTTTCCTAAACAATGATGATCTTTGGTTTCCCAATCATCTCGAAGTCGGTCTACAACGCGCCATACACATGCAAGCCGACGGTGTCCTGGCGGGCAACGTGGCTCCCCAAC
>CAZOXC010000854.1:0-2002 GCA_964583205.1 uncultured Pirellulaceae bacterium
GTTGTTAACCGGCCGATTCGTCAATGCGGGCGGAGTTTGGCACACGATTTCCGGGCGTGAAGTACTGCGTGAAAATCTACAAACGTTTGGGGAAGCGTTCCATGCTAATGGATGGCGTACTGGGATTTTTGGCATGTGGCATTTGGGCGAAGGTAATCCATTCTGGCCTCGCTTTCGAGGATTCGATGTGTCGGTGATTCACGGTGCCGGCGGTATTGGTCAGAGTGCTGATTTCTGGCAGAACGATTATTATTCGGGAGTAGATTTCGCTGGCAACGCGACCAAGGCAGATACTTATTTCCATCAGGGACAACCGGTTGAGGCTGACAAGTTCTGTACGGATTATTGGTTTGATAATGCCAAGTCATTTATTGAAGACTCGTTGGAGAAACAACAGCCCTTCTTTTGTTATATCCCGACCAACGCCGCGCATGGCCCTTTCAATGCCCCACATGGATTCAAGGAAGGGTTTGATGGTTTGATCGAGAATATCGATGCCAACCTTCGGCAGCTTGATGAATATCTGGAAGACAAAGGAATCAAAGACGATGTTATGCTCGTTTTTACAAGCGACAACGGGACGGCCAAAAGTCGATCGGGTGGCTTGAGAGGCAAGAAGGGCAGTTACTATGACGGTGGTCACAATGTTCCTTGTTTCGTTCGTTGGAAGAACGGGGGGATTGCCGGTTCTGTGGATTCGAGTCGCGATGTGAATGCGCTGACGGCCGGGATGGATTGGATGCCAACCTTCATTGATATGTTTGGATTGGAGCGTCCGGAGGGCGGGCTGCCTTTGCATGGAGTCAGTCTTAAATCGTACTTGACCGATCCGGATTCAAAACCTGCGTCCCGTACAATTGTTGTGGATACACAACGAGCTCGCAATCTTGTTCGTTGGAAACGAGCTTGCGTGATGCATGACGAAGTTGTCGAGGGCGAAATTCTGCATAAGTGGCGATTGAATCGTCTAAGTATTGACGTTGAAAAAGAACTCTTTGACTTTAAGGTCGATCGTGACACCAGTGAGGATCTCGCCCAGCAGCATAGTCAAAAAGTTAATCTGTTGTCTGCCGCCTATGATGAATGGTGGGATGTCGTTTCCAAAGGTGCTGAATCTTATCCTTCATTTGTTGTTGACCCTGAAAAAGAATCGGAGTTGATTCTTTACGCTCACAGTTGGATCGGTCAGAACGGATCGCCATGGCATCAGAATGGCATTTTGAATGGAGCCCCGGGTTCGAGAGTGCTTCCAATTCAATTCGACATGGCCGGTCGTTATCAATTTGAATTGCGGCGTTGGCCGCGCGAAGATGGTGGCCTGATAGCTGGGAAAACTTCGAGCGGTCGAGGCAAAGAGTTTCCAGTCGTCTCGGCTCGACTGGAAATCGAAGGAGTGGGAGAGGTCACTGCAGAAGTCGGTTCAGATTCGCCAGCGGTGTTGTTGGAAATGGATGTCCCGGCGGGTGAGGCGACCAGGCTTACTACGTCGTTTCTGGATGAGAACAACAAGATATTGCTGGGTGCATATTACGTTTACATTCGAAAAGTCGGTCAATTCCCTGCCGACAACCGATAGCGAATCCCGTCCTGCTGGGACTGGTTTTGTATTTGCGTGCTGGACGGACTAAATTGGATGCTGGATTGTGCTGGTTGCAGGAGAAGCTGATGGTTGAAGTCCTCAAACTTGTACGAATTGTTTCATTTTGTTTGTTGTTGGTGCTCCCGGACTGCCGGGCGAACTCGCTGCTGTTCCAGGAGAGCGAATTTGCCGAGCCCGACGTTGAAGAATCCGCCACAGAAGACTCGAGCCTGATCAAGCTGCGGGCTTTCGCGAAAACCTATGGGTATGTTCGCTACTTTCATCCCAGCGATCAGGCCAGTCTGGTCGATTGGGACAAGATGGCCGTGATGGGGAGCGAACTTGCGCTGGCATCTCCAGAGTCAGAGTCGGTGGAAGACTTTCTGCACATGATCTTTGATCGGCTGGTCGTTGACCTGGAGA
>CAZOXC010000855.1:0-1998 GCA_964583205.1 uncultured Pirellulaceae bacterium
CCTGTGTCCTTACGGACGTGCGGGTTCAAGTCCCGCCTCGGGTACTACGGTTTTTACCGCATTCGATTCAGTTCTCTACAGGCCTCATTTTCGACTCGCACATCAAATGTACAACGCTCGGAACAGGCTTAACATGGCGGTTGTATCGCCGGCTAGTCGGCATCTTTGACTCCCGCCTCGGCAGGCTTGCCGTCACTCCCAAAGAATTCGTCCAGAATTTTTTCGATGACATGAACATCAAGCACTCGATTAGCCCAAAAGAAGCGGCGGCTAACTCCTTGCGATTGCATATCAATAGAAAAACACTGTTCGTCAGATTGACAACAAATTGGTTCGAGTTTGCACATCGCTCAACATAACTGGGTGGGGAATCCCGGCTGAATTTTGTCAAATTCGGCGTTGACCGGTTTCGCAACTATTTGATAGTCGGTCGCACTTGAATGTTTCTTCACCGGAGTTCCCATGCGTTACGCTGTAGTTGCGATGATGTTGTCTTGCTTTCTCGTCAGTGAAACACTTGGTCAACAGACAACCAATCGCTTGCGTCCAAATCAGCAAACGGGTGCTGCAGTTTCCGGACAAAACTCGGCATCCAGCGGGCAACAACCTGCCGCAGGAAGTACTGCCCAAATTTCCGACCACATCATTTCAGCCGCTCCAGAATCTGGAATGGACAAAGGCGATGAACTGGAAGAGGCACTTGCCGAACTTGAGGCTACCCACGCCAACAACTACCACACTTTCAAAGGCCTACTGGATCAAGTTCCCGAGTCTGCAAAACCTGCGATTCAACAAGCCATGAACAATTCAGCCCAAGGCTGGCAAAACGCGCAAGCCAAACGTACCGCCGCTCAAGCTCGCATGATGCAGCGCCAGCAACGAGTCGCTTCGAACCCCGTAAACAATCAGCAGAGACGCGGAATCCAACAACAATTCGGAGACATGGACCAAGGCGAATTCAAGCAAGGCGAATTCAAGCAAGCCGAATTCGCGCAAACGGAATTTGCACAAGCCGAGTTGGGCCAGAGCGAAATGAACAATGCAAGACTGCAGGCCGAACAGAATCGAGTAGGAAGCGGTTTGATCGGCGGAGGAGATGTTAGAAATCCGGGCAACTTGCCAGGCACTGAACAAAACAACGGGATCGGCAATGGCCGCATCAACGGAATGTCCAGCGCCGAATTCGAGGCTCGGAACCGACAACAAGATGAACTGCAACGCATGGGCCAAGGCATCGGCCAGGGTTTCCAGCAGAACGCCAGACAGAACGCCAGACAGAACGCCAGACAGAACGTCGGACAGAACGTCGGACAGAACGTCGGACAGAACGTCGGACAGAATGCCAGACAGGGTAGCGGACAGAACACCGCACAGGGTTTCGACCAATCCACTGTTCAGACTCAGGCCATCAACCGAACCAGACAACCAAACAACAACCGACAATATCAACAACAACCGGCTCGAACCAATGGGCAAGGTTCACAGCAGCCTCAAGTTCAAAGTCAGAATCGTCAGCGATTCGCGAACCCACTCAAACTTCTCGGTAATGGACTGGGCCAACGCAACAGGCAGCCGGCAACCAATGAAAATGCTCAGTTGCAACAAGCCACGAATTTGAATCAAGCATTGCCTTATCGCCAGACAGCAACTCAGCAGCAACACCATTCTCAGCAGCCGCTGCCCAACACCAACGGCCAACCGATCAACATTCAACCGAATGTGGTTCCTCAATCTAATCCGGTCAACAACCAGCCGCTGGGACAACAGACTCAAACATTCAGTAATGGCCAACTAAGGCGCTAGTGTGACAAACGCTAGTTGCTGTTTTACTGGAACGAAACTCGCCCCAGTTTGACACCCACCGTCTATCCGGCAGGATCAAGCCCAAGGCTCGGGAAGTGCAGTGATGGCTTGTCGCTTCTTTTTAATTTTCCTCCTCGGACGTAAGCGCTTCGGGAAGTGCATGTTGACATGAGCCTTAAGCTTCAAGTTTTTTGG